>JAEUSG010000758.1 GCA_016788315.1 Fibrobacterota bacterium
TCGAAAAATATTATGACTTGTACGTTGCAGGTAAGTTAACCTTTCATGAGCAAAGACAACATCGGATTAAAGATGCTTTTGGTCTTACCTCTCACAATTTGCCAATTGTTAACGAGATTATAATAAATTTTGACGCACATTATCAAAATGCTTGGCGTTGTTTTGACGATGTAATTCCTACGCTAACTTCATTAAAGAAAAATGATTCTAAAATAGGTCTTATTACCAATGGAGAAAGCTCTCAACAGCGCGCTAAAATTACAAAAACCGGAATTGCATCTTTTTTTGACATTGTTGTGATCTCTTCGGAGGTTGGATGTTCAAAACCAACTAAGAAGATTTTTGAAATTGCATGTTCCAAATTAAATGCACACGAATCCGAATGTTATTTTATTGGAGACCGAATTGATCTTGATATTGAAGGTAGCTATAATGCTGGAATGCAACCCATCTGGGTAAATCGGAAAGGTGAATCAAAGACAGTGCCAGCAAATACAATCATAATTTCAAATTTAACAGAAATATTAAGAATATGAAAGGCAGCCCCACAACTGCATCCAATTCTGATTCGCCCATGATGAAAGTGCGTTTAACATCCCAGCTCAAGCAGACAATGGTGCAAGCACCATCGCTGCTTAGCTGGAGCGTTATGTTCGCTTATTCACCATACACTGAATTAGTTGCAATGTTGCCGCAAAGGCAATAAAACACGCGCAATAGAATAAAACAAATATATCACTTCTGCGAAACTGATTATTGTTTTTAAAATTTTAAAAGCATATATTATATGTATGTGGAAATTTACTAAGCATGCTCTAATAAGAATCAACGAGCGTAATTATACTCAAAGTGAATTACTCTCTGTTCTAAATGGAGATGTACCTGCAATTATTTACCCGAGCCCGAAAGAAGAGAGCGTCAATCTTTATTATGGTCAAGTTCATGAAAAATATTTAATGATACCAGTCGACATTGAAAAAAAGACCATTATAACTGTACGACCAATGAGAAAAAAAGAAAAATCGACTTTCCTAAAGGAGATAAAAGATGACAAAGAATAAAAGCCGTATTGCGTACTATGAAAATACAGATTTCTCTGATGTCATGAAAAAAACGAAGGGTAGAAAAGTTCTGCCTTCCGTTAAAAGAATAACTATTAATATTTCTGACAAGATTTATAAAGAAGCGAATGAATTAGATCATTATATGAGCATGGGATATCAGAATGTTTTGAAAACTGCTATGACCCTAGGCTTAACTGAACTATATAGTCAAGTTGCTTCACATAATGTCGCCCATAAATAATTTTTTGCAACATTAAATACCTATCAAAGACAGCGCGTGGAAAACAAAAGGCAGCGGCAACACTGCAACTAATTCTGATTCGTGTATGGTGAATGCAAACATAACATGCCAGCTCAAGCTGACAACTGCTAAATATTTATATTATCGTGGCGCAGTTGCAGCTTAGCTGGGGCGTTAAAAACCCCCACAAAAACATTTAAAGGAAATATATTCAATGAATAAGAAAATTTACATTTTAATACCAATAATTTTAATTCTGATCTCTTCCTTTTACTATTTCATTTTCATTTATAATAAAATCCCAGATATTAAATTCGAATCTACAAAATGGAAGCAAGCCCAACTTTATGGAATGGATCAAACAAGAGGTCAAATGTTAAATGATTTGTTAGCAAATCACAATTTCAATCAAATGACAAAAACAGAAATTATCAATTTATTAGGTCCCCAATCAGATTCGACCTATTTCAAAGATTGGGATTTGAGATACTGGTTATGCCTAGATTACATTGACAGTAAATGGCTTTGCTTCAAATTCAATAATGACAAGGTTAAAGAAATGACAATCCTCGTCGATTAATTGTATAAATCTCTGGTAATTTCTGTAATGCCTAATAAAAACAATAATCCTAATATTCAATACCGAAAGCTGTGGGGGTTTTTAACATCCCCGCTCAAGCTGACAACGGCGCAATATTTATATTATGGAAGCGCCGTCGCAGCTTAGCGGGAGCGTTATGTTCGCTTATCACCATATGCTGAATTGTACGAAATGCATGGGCGAAAGGCATAAAAACCGCGCGCAGAAAGTAAAATGAAAAACCTAATTATAAGAAATATTAATGCGAATGATTTTCCAGAAATCTGGGAAATTTTAAAGCAAATTATTGAAGAAGGAAATGCATTTTGTTCTGATGAAACAACAACTCAGGAAAAAGCTTTCTCAATGTGGATAACCAACTCTGCAAAAGCGGTATTATATAATGGTAAAATTATCGGAGCCTATAATATCTTCCCTTTAAATTGGGGAAGAGGTTCACATGTTTGTGATGCCGCTTTAATGATTGATAAAAATAATCGACAAAAAGGAATTGGTTATCACATTGCAAAATCAATTCTAATTGATGCTAAAATTCAAGGCTATAAATCTATTGTCTTTACTTCTGTTGTAAGTACAAATATTCCAGCAATGACTTTATGGTTGAAAATAGGATTTAAATTAATTGGAACAATACCTAAAGCATATTGTCTTAAAAACAAAACTCTCGTTGATTTAAATATTATGCATTTTGACCTCGACAACCTTGAATCAGAAAATTAAATGCGCGCGGTAAACAATAAAACCAAAGGCATCGCCCCTGCACTTCGTACAATTCTGAAACGCATATGGTGATAGCAAACATAACATGCCAGCTCAAGCTGACAACTGCGAAATATTATATTATTGAATCGCAGTTGCAGCTTAGCTGGGGCGTTACAT
>JAEUSG010000327.1 GCA_016788315.1 Fibrobacterota bacterium
ATCTTCAAATGCTGAATCTATTGAAACGGCTCCGATTGTAAATTCTGTACCGGTTATCTTCCTTGACCGCCATCCTGAAACCATTGCAGATAAAATCAATGTAGTAACAACAGACAACGAATCTGCAGCATTTGCTCTCACTATGAAAGTGATTGAAAGCGGAGTCTCTTCTGTCGCAGTTTTCTTCAATGCAGATAATGCTCCATCGCATGCAAGAAAGAGAGGCGCGCTTAGAGCTTTGGCTGAAACAGGGGTTTCAGAATTCAATAAGAGCGATACAATTCATGGAGCAGTTGGGTGTGTAGCGTCATCGCAGAATGAACTGATTAACTTCTCTAAAGCCAACCCAGAAGTGGTTTTGAGCGGAGGAGGAACATTTGACAAATGGATAGGCAGCGGCCTTCCCTTCAAACGGATATTCGTCTGCACGCAGGATTTTAAGGGGATGGCAGATACAGCCGTGAAAGTTCTAATGGGACAATTCAATGGAAATGGTACTGATGTAAAAGAGATAGTCAGGATAAACTATCTGTCAATTACTGAGCCGGAGTGACTCTTTAAGCCTCGACTGATAATAGGGTTCGTTGGTGCTTTCGGGATAATTTAAAATACATTTTTTATAGCGTTCCGCCGCTTCTCCGTAGTATTTGAGATCAAATGCCAGATTTGCAAGCATAAGATAGAGGCTTTCGTCTGCCTCATCAGTTCCCTCGCACCTTTTCAGCATTCTAAATGCTCTTTCAGGTTCCTGTTTCAAATAAAAGAGCGCTGTTCCCAGCATTAGAGCCGCTCCAGTCTTGTCAATAAAATTATCAGGATCTGTAACATATTGTACAACTCTTTCCCATTCGCTATTGTTAAATGAGTTAACTGCTAAAAAATAAGCAGCATTATACTCTTTGGGATTTGTTTCTACAACCCTTTCGAACTGGGCAACTGCCGCCGCGGTATCACCTTTTAAAAGAAGCATTTGTCCGACAGCATAATCTGATTTTGTATTCCTGCCGCTGACACGCTGCTGTCTCTGCATATAGGGCAATGCTTCTGTTGGACGGCCATTCTTTACCAATAGTGCCGCCATAGCCTTATTTGCTTCAGCGTAAAAAGAATCGCGAGCTAAAACCTTCTGCAGCATCTTTTCCGCTTTGTAAATACTGTCTCTGGTAATTAGTTCAATGGCAAGATTATATCTGATTGATAATGTTTCCGGCATAGCATCAGCGAGACGCTCCTGCGCGGTAAGGTAATAATCCCGCCATGTTCCCATATGTTTATGCACTTTTTCAATATCAAGAAGATTATCAATATTGGTAGGACTTGACAAATAAGCACGTTCAAAATGAAAAAGCGTCATTGAATAAGCAGATAGCCCGAAATAAATCAATCCGCACTGACGATCTAAAGTCAAATCCGGTTTTATGCGAATGGCAGCCAGGGAACATGTACTGCATGCCTCTATAGGGCGTTCCATGCTGTCCAATAGGGTAATAACATTGGAGGTGTATATTGGATTAAGAGTATCGAATTTAACAGCTTTTAAACCAAGTTCCAGTGCCTCATTATAAACGGTACCCCTGTCACGACCTCCGAACAGTTTCTCCAGAATATTCTTCTTGATTTTAAGTTGTGACTGCAGATAATAGACCTCAGCACACGTTGAATCAAGCTCCAATACTCTTATTAGAACTGCATCTGCTTGAAACTTGGAGCCATAAGAGGTAAGCAGCCGTCCGACAGCAAGCAAATCCTCTGTTTTACCGGTTCGGTTATATCTTCGCTCAAGTATTATTCCTGCATTTTCAATTTTACCGATGGCAGTCAATGCTTTTGCGGCATCTAATTCTGCTTCCGGCAGGGTTCCGAAACGGCGAACAAATACCGGAACAAATCTTTTTAAGGCGCCTTTATCCTTTTTTATCAATAACAGATTGAGATATTTGGTTGATATTTCAAGCGATGAGTCTTTTAGATATAATTCTGTAACTACCTGAAATGATGAATCGATATTTATCTGTTCGCTTTGAATATTCAGCGGAAATAATAGTACAATAACCCAAATAAAAAAATTAACACAAATTAGGCTCTTCATCTCCGACCTGCCATTCTGCTGTCTGCTAAAAAGAAATCGGCCAGTACAGAATAGAGCTGTCTTTCGGTGTTATAAAGCATGTAGCGGACTCCAGCTTCAGCACAGCCCCGTCTTATTGTATCAATATGACTTTTCATCAATCGTTTATATTCATCTCTGATACCGGCAGGATCTAAAACAATTTTTCTGTCGGATTCCATATCAGCAAAACGCATTCTTGCAGAAAAGGGAAAAGAAATCTCATCTGAATCTAGAACCTGAACAAGCAGAACCTCTCTGTTCATAGAAACGAGAGTTCGCAGAGATTTAATTAGCGGATCAGGTTCACATAAGCAGTCAGATATAAAAACATTCACTGAGGCTCGCCCCGGAAGAGATGATGCCTCCTCAACCCATGCTGTAAGATTGGTATCCCCTGTACCTGAAGCATTTTCCAGCGCTTCGGTAAAAAGAGGCAGATGGGTCTTCTGAGTTGAAGGCGGTATATGTTTTTTTATATCGGCACCTCTAATATAAAGTCCTGCTGCATCACTCTGACCGATTAGTATATGCGCGAAAGCAAGTGCCAGCTTTGATGATGCATCCAGCTTAGTGATTGGAGGTCCGCCGTACTCCATAGAACCGCTGGCTTCCACAGTTATAAGTGCAGAGAGATCTGTCTCCTGCTCAAATCGTTTGATATAATATCTATCCGACTTGGCATACGCCTTCCAGTCAAGCCTGCGAATATCATCACCGGCAACGTATTCTTTATGCTCAGAAAACTCAACAGATGCACCATGATGCGGGGATTTGTGCATGCCGGTCCACGGACCGCTAACGGCCCTTCTCGGTCTGAAATGAAACTGCTCCAGTCGAAGCAGAAGTTCCGGGGTCAGCCCCCTGTTGCTTTTAGTCGTACTCATAATATTTCTTAAGCAAACTCACCCCCGACCCTGCGGGTCGACCCCTCTCTTGGAAAGAGAGGGGAAAATTATTAGTATACTCCCCCCTCTCTTTTTAAGAGAGGGGGCAAGGGGGAGAGTTTTGGCCCTTGATAGTATTTTAGTCGTATTTGACATTTTTAAGCAGGTATTCTATTATGGCTTCAGTTGTTATGCCTTCAGCTTCAGCATGAAAACCTGGAACAATTCTATGGCGCAAAATAGGCAGGGCAAGAGCACGTACATCCTCCGCTTCTGCAGCGGCAACGCCTCTTAACACTGCACGGGCCTTAGCTCCAGCTACAAGGAATTGAGCTGCACGGGGACCTGCGCCCCAGCGGACCTTCTCCTGAATGAATTTGTCTGCACCACTCTCCTTAGGTCTGCTTGCTCTGGCGAGTTTAACTGCATATCGTGCCACACCTTCAGGTACAGGTACTCTCTCTGTCAATTTCTGATATTCAAGCAGATCGACAGGCCCAATAACCGGTACGACCTCTTTCTGAAGTGCCGAAGTACCGCGCATAACTATGCCGACCTCTTCTTCAAGCGCCGGATAATCAACAGTTACATGAAACATAAAACGGTCAAGCTGAGCTTCAGGCAGAGGATATGTCCCCTCCTGTTCAATGGGGTTTTGAGTTGCGAAAACAAGAAATGGCGGAGAAATCTCATGATGGCGACCACCGGCAGTTACAAATCCCTCCTGCATAGCCTGCAGCAGTGCAGCCTGTGTTTTAGGCGGAGTACGGTTGATTTCATCAGCAAGCAGCAGATTAGCGAAAATTGGTCCACGTATAAATGTAAACTCACGTTTACCTGTAGCGGCATTCTCTTCAAGAATGTCAGTGCCGGTAATGTCTGAGGGCATAAGATCGGGAGTGAACTGAATGCGGTTAAAAGAAAGTTTCAATGCTGAAGAAAGCGCTTTTACAAGAGTAGTTTTTGCAAGTCCCGGCACACCGACAAGCAGTGCATGACCTTTACAAAGAAGCGCCGTAAGCATAAGGTCAATTACCGCCTCCTGCCCTACTATAACTTTTGCCATCTCCCTTTTTATGCTGTCACGAACTCTGGACAACTCTGCTGCTGCTTCAATATCGTTTGATGGTATCATTTAAAACTCCTCACTTCAACTTATAAAGGTAAGATCCATTTCTCATTTCGCGCCTGTATTCTTCCCGGTTTACTTCAGGATCCAAAGCTTCAAGAAGAAGCTCGCGAGCCTCTCCGTGAAAAGGGTTTATTTCAAGTGCCCGCCTTGCATCATCTGCCGCCGCAGAAACATGTCCAAGTTTCTGATTCAGACGCGCCCTTCTAAAATACGCATTACAGTCATCCGGGAAAAGGTCAATGGCCTTATTAAGTGCAGAAAGCGCCTTTTCATTCTCGCCGTTATCGGAATAGAGAACAGCCATCTGCGTAAAGACCCATGATGATGCGCCCCCTGCGACTACAGATGCACGCTCCAGCTCCTTGATGGCTGCAACGCTCCGCTTCTCTTTTAGCAGTTTATCTGCCAGTCGCACCCATTTCTGATAGCTGTTTTCACCTGCTTCACTTTCACCATCCTCGGTGAATACCGGTCCCGAAGTATCCGCAAAACTGGTAGCACTGACAGGCATAGATTTGATAAAATCAAACAAATATCGTTCGGATATCAGCGAATCTGTATTACCTCCGCTTATCGCAGTTTTTATTAAAGTTCTAACACATGGATAACCGCACTTTTCGTGCAGCAGTTTCATTGCAAGATGTACCTCTGCAAATGCGGTACCTGTTTCAGTGGCATTTTTAAGTTTTGCCATAGATGGATACATACGGGCAAATGTAATAAGCGAATTATTCCTCACAGCTCTACTTAGCAGTCCTTTTTCAGACTGACTTAAGTTTCCCCCTGTCCTGCCGTCGAAACGGACCTCCTCAAAACGGGCAATTGCTTCATGTATCCATAAAGGCAATCTGGTGCCAGCCATACGATGAAGAACAAAATGAACATACTCATGACAGAGTGTTTCCCGCCATTTATATCCGCGTAATAGCGCTCTTGGAGAGATAATCATAATCCGGTTAAATTTACATAAGGCAATAGTTCCTGTTCGTTTAACTTCGTCTTCAGTTAAGGTAGAAACAGAGATAAAAGAGGCTTTGTCAGGATAGATTTCAACTCTTACTGTATCTTCCGGTATATATCCTAAATCACGCCCGATTATGACTTTTGCGCTGTCAAGAACACGAAACACCTCAAAAGCAAGTATGCTATCTTTGGGATTATAGTATGAAAGAGAAAAACTGCGGCCTTCCACCTTTTTAAACTCACGGAGGAGTTTCCAGGAATCCCGCAGGTAATCATGAACAGAGATTACCTCTTTTCTATTTGAAGGATCTATAACAGCAAGCCTGTCGGCAGACCTTTCTGCCGCATCTGCAGCCTCTTTATACATTCCCTCTTCGTATAGTGCAAGGGCGTGAACATAGGCTGAATATGGATCGGATGGATTAACTTTCACAAGTGAATCTGCCGCTTTCAGAGCGGAACGCGCTCTACCCTCTGCGATTTCATCAAGTACATATTGCGGTGTAATAGAAAAGAGCACTGTACAAGTCAGCAGTACCGCTATTGACACAAGAATATGAATTCTAGTTTCCGAGCTGTTCATAATACTTTCTATTTTCGTTTTGATAATTCTTAGGAGCCTCTTCCTTTATTGCATCATTTATCATCTCTCTCATTTTACCCTGTTTTCCCTCAGGGACCAGCTCAATTGGGCCGGTTGCTGTTCCTGATTTACCACCTTTACGGTTCCCGCGATCCGGTTTACTTCCCATCGCCCCGCCCTGACCGCTTCCACTCTTTCTTCCCTTCGACATGCTGTTCATGCTCTCTTTGAGTCCCTCTTTCAGACGCATCATATGGTAAAGCCCCTTCTGCGCTGAAGGAATACTGCCGGGTAGATTGTATTTGCTCATCTGATTGTATGATGAACCAAGGCCTGACATTGCACCTTTCATATCGCCTTCCATCTGACCGCCTTCGCCCGACTCACCTTCCGGCCCGCCCTCCATTCCTTCAAGACCTTTTGCAAGAGCCTCCATCTTTTTCATGATAGAGCCCTGTTCACCAGCCATTTTAGCCAGTGCTGCGGCAAGCGCAGAATCTGAAAGGGCGCCATTCTTCATCATCTCTTCCATCATCTTCCTGAGCTCTTCAGCATTTTCTGCAAGCCGCTTTTCACTTTGCGAATTAAGTTTACTTTGCCGTTCTATTAGTTTATCAAGATCCTTCATAGCATTCTGCAGGATCTCCATCCTTCGTTCAAACTCCTCGTTCTGATAATTACTCTCGGCAGAAGCAACCGATGAAGCCATTTGATCCATAAGATCTCGAAGTTTGGCCATTTCAGCCTCTGCAGTTTTAGTATCTCCGGCTTCAAGGGCTTTCTGGATTTTGTCAAGTGTCTCCGATAATTGGTCCATTGGAAGCTGTTTTAAAGCATCGTCATTAAGGAACTCCTCCGGCAATCCGCTCTTATTGTCCTTATCCATAAGTTTATTGAAGAGATCTGCCAGATCCTTCTGAAGTTTAGCCAATTCATTTTTAAGTTCACGAATCTTTTCAGAGTCCTTCATGTTCTTCATCTTTTCTGAAAGTTCACGACCGCGTCTGTTAAGTTCATCCGCAATTTCCATTATATCATCAACCTTTTCATCACTCCGTATGTCGTCAAGTTTAATAATTATATCTTCAAGCTCTTTGATTTCCCTCTCTTCGGCTGCGAAAAGCTCCGATTCCCGTTCTCCACCATAGGAGACCTTATCAGCAGCATTACGACGGCTGTCAGCTGCGGCTCCCAGGCGCGCCGCAAATGTTTCAAGTGCAGAATAAATATCATCGCTCATGATATCATCGGAAAACTTCATATCACTTAAAAGTATAGCCGTAAGCTGCATAAGCGAGTATGTCTTTGCATCCAGCGCGGCACTGATATGCCTTGCCTTCTCACGTGCGAACCCCTGTACAAAGCCGAATTCAAGGTGGTCGGCAAGAAGATTGACCATTTTGGATTCCAATTCCTTCAGACGGACATTGAACTCCTCTTTAACCTTAGCCTCATCCATCACAGTCAGTGCTAAGGGAGCCGATCTTACCCGTTTATATCCGGATACAGCATCGTTATCGGTTACCTCGGCAACCACATAGGCTCCTTCACCTGGATTAATTACAAAACGCGACAGATCAAGTTCAACATCGCCGCGAAAATCTCTTTGCAGACGCGTTAAAGCAATCTTCTCTTCAGTCTCCCTCTCACCCTGCACAACAATCAGCCGTAAAAAGCGCAGTCCAAAATCATCGGAAGCTCTGCATGTGAGTTGAATTCTCTCTTTTTTTCGAAGTTCGGTTAACGGGCTATTTGCAATGAGATCTATTGATGGATGCATATCGGGATCTGCGATTACAGTGTCTCTGAATATTGTAAGCTGCTTTCCGCTGTCAGCCTGAGTAAATATTTCCAATGCGTCACTTCTGAAAACTGACATTGTAAGGAGAATATTTCTTCCTTCTGTTTTAACTGGAATTGTTTCTCCTCCGGAAGTACGCGCCTTTATCCCTTCTATTTGTCTGCTTACTGTCGCTCTCATTGTTATAGCAGTACCTTTCAGAGCCCTTATCCGACCAGCAGTAAGTGAATCCTCTTTAGGGGTTATTCCTGAATAGGCAGGGTATTCATACCTTATAAAGATATTGCCAAGAACTACAGGAGGAAGTTTTACATCAGGCAACGCACGGTTTTCCCGCGATTCTATTTGAGGCAGCATATTGTACATGACCTGCCAGCCGTTTAACAAAGAGCCATTGAGCTTAAACAGTGCAACAAGTAAAAAAGCAAGTGATGTAAGCGCTATAAAGAAATAGCGACAACCTTCGATTAGACTGCTCTTTTTTAGGGCAGCGGAAAGTCTGCGTTCTGTATCTTTTACATATTTAACCGCCAGCACCTGTGAAGCACCGGGCTGCAGCTCCTGTTCCAGTTCGGCGGTATGACTGACAGTTGTGCCAAGTTCCGGTAACCTCTCTTCCAATGCACGGGCAAATGCTCTTCCCGAAGGCTTTAATAAAACTGATAGTTTATATGCCGCAACAGCAAAGACGATCACAGCAGCAGCAGCGGTTAAAAAAATTCCTATCCCGCCAAGGACCGAAGGACCAGCAGCCTTGAATATATGCAGCAGCAGAACAAAAATTGACAATGCAATAACAAACAGAATTGAAACGGCTCGAATTACTCCGGCTATGCCGAATCTAACCCTTGCCCTCGATAAAAGGGATTGAAAATCTGATGCTGCCATTATCTTGAAAATACGAAAATTGCGTCTCTAGTACTGTGATAAAAAGGAACAATCAGAAACGGGGGCTTCGACCCGAATTTTGACAATCTATGAGCTCAGCCCCCGGGAGACAAGAATAAAGCAAATAAGAGCAAAACGGATTGATTTCTTTTCCGCGGTGGTTGAGCTTAGAATGTGAATTTAGAGACGCGGGTCGAAACCACCGCTAGTTACCTTATAGAGGTAATTTCTTCGTAGGTATCCGGGGCGATTTCCCTGCTCTTGATGCTCTTTTTTGAACAGGTTGTGAGGTTATAGCAGACAGATACATTTCTGTCCTTAGCGCTCTTCGGATTTCCGATTACATACCCTATAATCGCCCCATCTTCGATGCTTATACTGGCAGCCTTCGTGAAGACATCCGGTATAAAAAAGGCGATGCCGGGCGCCTTAAAAAAGACATGATTTACATCATCAAAGATGATATCTGTCCTGGCTCCATTAGAACTCGTTTTCACAGTACCTGTAAAAACTTTTTCCATCTGAATTTTTGCTCCGAATGTATATGGCAGTTCCTGCTCATAACTTTCAGTCAATTCAACCTTAATACGCAGTTTACCGCCCTTACCGGAAAGTGAAATTGCTCTGAAATTTGAGTAAAGGATTTCCGGTGCTTCCATAGAGCTTTTAAGAAAGGAGTCATCCTCCTTGACGCCTGCATCAAACATCTTTTCCACTTTGGGAAAGGCACGGGCAAAGTTGCTTCCGGAAATCCGGAGCTCCTTTTTACCTCCCAGCAGTTCTGCATCACCTCTGTATGCCTGCAATATTGCGTGAAGGATATCAATCTGCGGCATCCGTGTTTTAACTGTCGCAGCAGCAGCCTTTTTTCCAAAAGAGACAATTTCATCGACAGTGAGTTCGGTTACATCTGTCCCCTTCTTCTTTACAGCGCCGTTTGCAGCGAATACAGCAAGAAGAAGACAGAACGATAGCAGAGATACTTTTAGCGTCATTTATTTAACTTCGACTACCCAGCCGTATGGATCACTCTCTTCACAAAGCTGTAATTTGGTGAGCATGTCATACAGCTTTCTGGTGATTGGTCCAACTTCGCCGCCGCAGTAAACTTTTTCTTTACCATCAACAACAATATTGCCGATTGAGCTGATAACCGCAGCAGTTCCGGAGCAGAATGCCTCGTCAGCAGCCAATGCATCGTCAACAGATACCGGGCACTCAACCACCTCCATGCCAAGCTTATCCTTTGCAATCTGCAATACAGATTTACGGGTAATACCCGGCAGGATTGAACCAAGTGCGGGAGTCATCAGCTTATTGCCTTTTATGCAGAAGAAATTGGCAGCGCCAACCTCCTCGATATATTTCTCATTTTTTGCGTCAAGATAGATGCACTCATTGTATCCGTCAGCCTTTACCTTTTTGGCTGGATACATTGTGCCGGCGTAATTGCCTATATATTTTACGTTTCCAGTACCGCGGCCTGCAGCACGCTGAAATTCGCGGGTAACAACAAGCTTAATCGGCTTGAAACCTGTTTTGAAATATGGCCCTACAGGAGAAACGTACACCATGAAAGTGTATTCAGGAGCGGGAGCAACACCAAGGATTGCACCTGTACCCCACAAGCAGGGTCGCAGGTATAAACTACCCTTTCCATATGGTGGAACGTAATCAGCATTTCGTTTTACTATCTCTTTAGCAACTTCAACAAAACGGTCGACAGGAAATGGAGGCATACAGATTCTCTTTGCACCCTCTTCAAGTCTTTTACCGTTTTCGATTGGACGAAACAGAACGATTTTATTATCCTTGGTTCTTAACGCTTTAAGACCTTCGAAAAGTCCCTGTCCGTAATTCAATACTCCCGCAGCTGGTGATATAGAGATATTGCCGTATGGCAGATATTCGCCGGCATCCCAATTGCCATCAGAACCGCATACAGAGCGGTACATTACGTCAGTTGGTGTGATTGCAAAAGATAAATCGTCCCAGTTGATATTCTTACTCATAATAATTCCTTTACTTAACTGCGGCAGCGCCGTTTTCCAATACTGCTATATTTTTAGATACCAGATGAAGAATCTTCGAAGGAAAGGTCTTTTTCATAGCCTCTCCAACAGATGCCATTGAAACCATTCCGGTAGCCTTTACAACCGCACCCAGCATAGCCATGTTTGCCATTCGTGAGTCGCCTCCAGCAACGGCAATATCATTGGCAGCCACTTCAACAATTTTAATATCTGAACGGTTTGTCTTGCGCTCAACCAGCGAGGAATTGACAAACATAGTTCCGTTTTTAGCAATCATCGGCTGAAAGTGGTCGAATGAAAGGTCGTTCATTACAACCATAACAGTTGGAGCATAAACAACCGGTGAAGCAATTTCAGAATCGGAAACAACAACAGTACAGTTTGCTGTACCGCCGCGCATCGCAATTCCGTAGGCAGGAAAGAAGGTGCTCTGCTTTCCGTCAACCATGCCTGCATATGCAAGCATCATGCCCATGGAAATAACTCCCTGTCCGCCAAATCCGGCAAATATACAACGGTATTCCATTACTTTACCTCCTCGGCAACCTTGCCGTTGGATTTGAATTCTCCAAGAGGATAATACTCCTTCATATCATTCTCTACAAACTTCAGAGCATCAGTGGCAGACATTCCCCAGTTTACTGGACACGGTGAAAGAATTTCAACTAATGAAAAACCCTCTTTACGGATCTGAACTTCAAATGCCTTTTTAAGAGCCTGTTTTGTTTTCACAACTCCCTGAGGTGTATTAACTGCAGTTCTTGCAAGATAGGTTACTCCGCCAAGACTTTTCAGAAGCTCACAAACCCGGATTGGATACCCCATACCGGCAGAAGCATCGCGGCCTTCCGGGCAGGTAGTGGCCTTTTGACCAACCAATGTTGTAGGCGCCATCTGACCGCCTGTCATACCGTAAATTGCGTTATTAACAAACACACCGGTGAAGTTCTCACCTCTGTTCGCGGCATGAATAATTTCTGCTGTTCCGATTGCGGCTAAATCTCCATCACCCTGATAACAAAGCACAAAGGAGTCAGGCTTCGACCGCTTTACACCTGTTGCAGCAGCTGGTGTGCGGCCATGAGCCGGCTGACAGACATCAAGATCGAGAAAGGTATAGGCCAGGATTGAACAGCCTACAGGCGCCATCCAAACGGTATTGTCTGATACGCCAAGTTCTTCAAGCAGCTCACAGCAGAGCCTGTGAACTATGCCGTGTCCGCATCCCGGGCAATAAGGCTGAGGCTTATCGAGCCACAGCTTTGAGCGA
>JAEUSG010000037.1 GCA_016788315.1 Fibrobacterota bacterium
CATCGAGACAGCCAATTGTCTTGTATGTTTGATATACAAGACAACCTTCTCCATAGCATAAACCGTTGTTGTTTTCACCATAAACGTGCTTTGAAGGATTATTCACTATCTGAGGTGACCTCCATAAAAACTCACCGGTCAATAAGTCATAAGCACATACGTAATACATATAGTCTCTTACATAAACTCTACCATTTGCAATAATCGGGCAGCCGCCGACCTTACCGGGTGCGTGCACAGAATCTCTCCATATTAAGTCAAAATCATCAGCAGAGGGATCTATAATTGTATCAGGGGAGAAATTTGATCTGGCAGGGTTTCCTCCCCAACAAAGCCAATCTCCCGCATAAGTATTGTTGGTGAACAGAAAAAGTGATAAGGTTAAAACTACTTTTAGATAACTCATAAAACCTCCTTGAAGTTACTCTAATATGTAGAACTTATCAGGGGAAAAAGATAGTGATTAACATCGAAATAGCCCTAAAAAACAGCAAAATTACCGCAAAAAATCACGAAATGAATTTTTTCCGGTATTCACTTGGCGTTATTCCGATAATTTCTCTAAAAATTCGGGAGAAATATTCTGAATTATCATAACCCACAGAATAACCGATTTCTGAAACAGTAAGATTCGGTGATTCAAGAAGTACAGCAGCTTTTTCAACTCTAACCTTGTTCATAAAAGCGGGTAAAGTCTTAAAGCCATTTCGTTTGAGCGAATCTTGAACAGCTTTTACGCTCATTGACCTGTTCATGGCAATGCTTTTTAATGATAAATCCTTATCGATATTAGCAACAACATATTCCCGTACCTGTTCAAAAGAGGGATCCTGGGTACTTCCATTTTTTTCTTTTCTCTTAAGTTTCATTAAACGAAAAAGTACTGCCAATACAGAAAGAGACACAAATATGATTACTACAATTAATAATGGCCCCCTTCTTTTTTCAGATAAAGGTTTTCTGGATACCTTAACAGGTTTTCGCAGAATATTAGTGTTCTTCCCTTCAACGTCCACTGCATGAACTGAGACAACCCAATCACCTTCAATGGCCTCAATTGGAATCATCCCGCGAAATCGTAAATAACCTTCCTCATGAGATATCTTAAAAGTTTCCGGTGTGTCGTCCAGCAGAAATCCTCTGGTTCCCGGAAATACCCTAATACTTTTAAGAGAACCATTATCCTTTTTCTCATAGAACAGCCATTTACCATTTTCGGTCATGGAAATATTGTAAACGACATTCAGAGAACAGACAAAAGCTCCCCCTTTGTTGCCTGGATGTCCGAATTTATAAAGTGGGTTGGATATATTAATCAGCCAATAAGAAATGTCTTTATGCAGAAATGGCTTTTCAGATTTTATGTGCCAGTCGTACCATTCACCCGGTTCTAAATGAGCTGCTTCTTCACTCTCGTTCGGGATAGAGGGGTATATATCCATAACTCTTAAGGCACCGGTAGTCTGAGATGTTGCGATGTTGAATTTTCTTCTAGCTGAGGCCTTTCCTGGTAAACCATCGTTATTAATGAAGTAGCAATACCACTCATACCATCCGCTATCAAGTTCAAATGGAATATTTCTCTGATACAAAAGGGAGGTGTCAACCTCTTCCGAAACATATAAGGGAAGGAGTGTGTCTCCGTTCTTTTTTAGTATCCAGCATGTTGCATTATGAATTGAAGAAACCTGCGCATTGTCTGCAGTTTTACAGTAAAGCCTGACGTTTTCATTCGTGACATCTTCGCCAGCCGAAATTGGTGCTGCAGGCGTTGATTGCAGTCGCCTGTTTGACAACACAAACTCATCAAGAAAAAGACTAATATGGTTTTCTGCTTCGGTTTTATAGCTATGTAAATTGATTTCAGTGAAATCTTTTGCAAAAGGA
>JAEUSG010000065.1 GCA_016788315.1 Fibrobacterota bacterium
CCCAGGTAACTTGGAGTAGCGAATATGCGGCTTTCGGAAAGGTTCAATATGGCAAAACACCTGCCTGCTCTGAAGGAGAAGTATCATCGGGATTGGATATTGATCATGTTGCAATATTGAAAGGATTAACTTCGGATGCGGTGTATTTTTATAGGGTTATTTCATCAAATAGTGAAGACGCAGATACCAGTGATGTTTTTGCTTTCAGTACAAGAGCTGGAACAAATTCTATTTATAAAATTAAGAAATTACCAGCCAATGCTATCCCTGCGATAGATGGAAACCTTCAAGATTGGCCAAGAGAATACATCATTGGTACAATAACGGGCGACGATAATGTATTCGCCAGAGAATCTAATAGCCCAATGGATGCATCTACTAATTGGAATGGTGAACTATATGAAGGCTGGCATGATACAATAGCTTACTTTGCAATTCGTGTGACCACAGATGATGTCTATAAGTTAGGCAGTGGAATCACTCCTAATCAATTTGATAATATCAAAGTTAATCCCGGTGGCTCAGGAAAGGCATTTTATTTATGGTCAGATGGGGTTATGACAAAAAATCCTGCCTGCTTATTTGACAATGGCACAACTCTTAAACAGAAAGTAAACTCAACAAGTAATGGCGGGCTACCCGTGTATGAATTTTCTTTTCCGTATGACTATTTGACGCCTTCTGTTGCTATTGATGAATTCCGTCTTAATATAGGAACAGAAGATGCAGATGCAGATGGCAGTTCTAAACTTTTCCTTGGATTTGGCGTATATTATATTGGATCTAAACAAGAGTGGGAAACTGGTAATTGGAATAACCCCGCTTATTATCCAACCTTCAAACTAATTGAATAAATGAAATACATACTTATAATCTCAGTTTTCCTCGTAACGCTTTCCAATGCAGGTTTTAACTTGAGCGTGGTTAATACCATTGGTCAAATTGATGAGTATCCTCTTACAGAAATAAAGCGAATTACCTTTGATTCAACACACATCAACATTGACGCTTTAAGCCAAAAATCATATCTGTTTTCTTCCATAAGAAAATTTTCTTTTCTTGATGCAAATGTTCGCAACGAAAGTATTATAACGTCAAATGATTCTATTCAACTGACAGTTTATCCAAACCCAACGAATCCGGATGCGGTTATCCGTTTTCAGCAGCGTTCAAATGAGCCGGTTGATCTTTTTATCTACAATCCTAAAGGGCAACTTGTTAGAACCTGGCATTTTACTTCACCGCAAAGGAAGATAAACACTATTAAGTGGAACGCACTTGACAAAAATGGTTCACGGGTTTCAAGTGGTACTTATATAGTCTGTCTTAAAAACGGTACTGCCAATTTATTCACCAGACTTACAATACTCAAATAGGGATGATATAATGAAAATTATTGTTTACACTTTAATATTGTCATTGGTCACTTTTTTGCATGCTGAAAAGTACATGATAATTCACAGTAACCAAACGAAAACAACCATAAACCTAAATAAAATGGATAGTCTAACATTTGTAGAAACGACTATAACTTTGCGTGGCTCTATACTCGCAACAAATCCATTCTATACACGAATAGAGGAATTTAATACACTTGGCCTAAGTTCAGGCAGCTCCAAAGACAACAATTTTGGTGCTTGTAATTCCGGAGATGTAAATCCAGCGCATGCGTCTGCCGTTCTAAGTTTTGCTGATGTATGCACAGATTATGCTGTAATAAGTTCAACTCTTCTATCAAATCTTTTTGATTCCAGCGGACAAAGCTTGAAAATTCAAATTGGCGATACACTATTTCTCTCTGCTACTATAAATGGTGGTATAAGCGATGAAACAATTACTGCTTTTTTTGTCGTTATTTCAAATCCATTGATGTCTGGTAGAACTTCCTCAATATTAGGCTATCGCTGTGCAACAATCCAACAACTGCTATTATGTGCTGAGGAATTTATCACTGGTTCAATATGGAGAGGTGGAGCAGGTTCTAGTTGCTCAGATGTTCATATTGCAATATCTCCTGACGGTAGAATAATTATGAGTAATGGAATTGGTTCAACTAGCCATTTAATGAACATTAATTTCAGTTCAAGCAATGTTGATTCTAAGTCCATCGTAAGTTCTGCGTTTTTCTTTCCTAGTCTCATTGCTGTAAACTCCTTAAAATACTCAAAGCCACTGCTGCGACCATCAAAAGCCACAGATCATCTATACAATCCTCTGATTTATGACAATGCCGGAAATGCAATTGATCAAGACTCAATAAAGCCTTGTATTTATTTATCGAATGGTTCACCTATTGACCTTAAAAGCGGTGATTCAATATCTGTATCAGGCTCTGTGGGTAATGTCATATGTAAATCTCTGTCATTGATTCTAAGCTCAGGCACTTATCTAAACTCTTCAACTTCATTTCAAGATATTCTGGACCTCATTAGAAATACTTTACAATTGCCATTAACAGACAACACCGAAGCGAACAAAAGTTCAGTATCTGTTGCAGGTTCTACAGATTCACCTGTGTTTAAAGCGGGATCGCTAATTATACGCGGACAACCTGATACTAGCAAATTGTTAACAAATGTGAAAATCATTGGCAGAGCAGCCTTCAATCAAAATACAGCACTAACGGAGTTTTAAGCTTTTAACACTAGACCAAAGCAGCAATATCAAGGCTGGTGGATAAACTACCCAGATATATTTGATTAACGTCTTATCTTCAAAAACAACGCAAGCGATAGCCAATAAATCTGTAATATAGAAGAGCAGTGCTCCAATCGCGACAGCTAAAATTTTAGCCTTGGGGAACGAGTTTGTGTTGAACATACAAAGTCCACGCCAGAGCATCCAGGTTAGCAATAGCAGATATATCACGAGTCCGGCTACTCTTGTTGACGAATATAAAAACGGCAATGCGTTAAGAACAAACATTCCTGACACAAATAATACTGGCAAAAGAATCAGAATATCTGTTTTCTTGAAACTGGTT
>JAEUSG010000073.1 GCA_016788315.1 Fibrobacterota bacterium
CAGATGCTGGTCACTATATGTGGCTGACTACAGCTATTGATCAAAGACACAGCGGAATTGCCGGAACAGGTGTATTGGTTGACAGAGAAGGTAATTCTGGTTATTCTGTACAAATTGGAAGATACCAGACACCTGATTTGGATAATTACACAATAGTAGAAGGCTTAGAAATTAAGAACGGAATAGGAGAGGGCGATCAAGCTGCAAACATTGAACTGTGCAGTAAAAACGCAACAGTCAGAGGCAATTTGATATACAGTAATGGCGAGGGGTATGGAATCCGGGCTCACACCGGTAATTCCTGCCAGAAAGCCAATATCTACAATAATATCGTTTATGGTTTACAGGTGGGTATTTACATCAATGAGGTGTTAATGCCGCATGATTTTGTTGTAGCCAATAATACTGCATACGGTTGTGATACTGGCATTGCACTGTATAATTGTGGTAGGCTAATGAATAATGCTAGCATCGGAAACAACACAAACTGGGTTGTAACACAGTTTTATCAGTCGATTGGTAGCTCTAATGCTGGTGCATCAGGTGATGCGGTTCCGGGAACTACACCTATTTATACAACGCCGGTGAATGCATTTGCTGATATCGCTTCGTCTCCTCTGAATCTTAAACTGAAACCTCGTTCAACGCTGTTGAATCTTGCTGATTCTTCTTATTTGGCTGGCATATTCAGTAACGATGCTACTGGTAGTATAAGGCACTTCGGTCCGTGGGATGTTGGTGCGCTAGAGTTTGGTGCCTATGACATAATTGCGCCAACAGTTAGTGTCGGTGGAATATTACAGAATGGTAGATACAATGATGATGTGCAGTATACAGTTACAGTAAATGATGATCAGGATGTCTCTCCAGCTGTAGAGGTAAAGCTTAATAATGTTGTCGTTGCAAATACAGGTACGATAAGTGCTGAAGGACAAAATACACTTTCTGTGACTGCTACAGACTGGTTCGGAAATTCAACGACAAAAAGTTATAGTATACTTCTAGACTTCACACCACCTGTTGTATCAGCTTCACTTTCTTCCGGTGCCAGACCAGCAAGTTTCTTTAATAATAGCGACTCCGGTATTGTTATAACTGCTGTTGAAGCACTTTCAGGTTTGAAACATATTTACTATACTAAAAATAATACAGTACCTGGTTATGGTTCGCCGACCTGTGATAATGGGTGTTTTATATCAGATATCAGTCCAGATGTACCGGTTAAATTCTTTGCTGAAGACAATGCTGGAAATTTATCTGAGGTTGTTTCCGTTCTATTTACGGTTAAGCCAGAAGGTACGCCAGTTAACGAGTATTCAATTGGATTGTTGCCATCCATTCCTGTGGTTGTAAGTGAGGTTTTACCAAGAAATGGTTTCTATACGGTAAAATTCAATGGAGCTGTTAACCTTTCAAGAATATTCCCTAACGATAAATTTATGGCAGGGGATGCCGAGCATTCTGCATGGAAAATAGTTTCAGTGGATGATATTGGCGATTCCATTTGCGTTAAAGATACTGCAACCATTTTTAGAGTTCTTTCTGCGGAAAATACCACACAAGCTTCTGTCGGACGGTGGTTTTCTTCTATTACAAATTGGAAAGATGCCAGAAAAGGTGATTTAGTTACCCGCAATGCCATTGAGAAGGGTGTATGTTATAATGATTCTGTGTTTGTTAAGGATAATCCAGATTATTATAGCTACATTACTTTGGATGGTGTTATCGCGGATAGCTCACGTTATTTATGGCTAACCGTTGCTCCTGGTGAGCAACACACTGGAATTGCTGGCACTGGTGTGCGTATTGATGGGCATGGTTCAACAAACCCTGTTCTAACTGTGAAGGCAAGCTATAGCATTATTGACGGACTGGCAATTTATGGACTAACAAATAGTATGTATACGAAAGGAATTGAAGTTTTCAATGCTCAGGGAGTTATAATTCGGAACAATATGATTTATGATAGCGTACGTATTAATTCCGGAGCAGGCATATATGTTCATGAAGGTGACGGTGCACATAACGCTAAAATCATAAATAACATTGTTTATAAGATGAATGTAGGTATTCAAAGCTACGAAACAATTGATAAGCGAAATCTTATTTTCAACAATACAGTTTACGATTGCAATGTTGGTATAGCATCTGAAGGAACGTCTACTCTTCGACGGGACTCTGTCATCAACAACATATCACTAGGCTCTAATACAAACTATTCTATTGGTTCTGGTAAATATGTTGCAACATCCTGCGGTGGCGAAAGCGAAACTCGTACTGGTATCACAATCAAGAGTATGCCTGATGATGTTTTTGTGAACGTGAGTGCTGGTGCACCGATAGATCTTCATTTAAAGTCCGGTTCGAGCTGTATTAGCCAAGGAACTAATCTTCCTGGAAAGGTC
>JAEUSG010000156.1 GCA_016788315.1 Fibrobacterota bacterium
CTTAATATTGTGGCATAAAGTTGAGATTTAAATGCTTTAAGCCCTTCTGCTGTTGACTGGAAAAAGTTATTGAGGGATGTTGATAGAAATAATAAACCTACCAATATTATGCGTATTGTAGCTCCCTTGTAAAATAAGACAATACCTATCGTACCTAATATCAAGAAAAAGACTGTTGAAAGAAAAAAAAGACGAATTAAACTAGAAACATCTCTGTCGAGGCCCTCATTCCTGAATAGTGCGATATAGCGCACTATCGTATTCGGTAAACCAAAATTTGTTACTAGCCAAATGGTAGCGACTAGCCAGGTAATGTATTGTGCATTACCGAATGATTCAACGCCAAGACTTCGCGAGACATATGCTGTTAATCCCAGGAAAAAAATGGACATTATTATTTTGGACATAATTGCGTAAACAGTGTTATTTACTAGAGAATTTTCCTTTTCGGATAAAACTTCAGAAGTAATCATATTTTGCCTATTGTCAAGTAGTCGAAATAGAGGTTGGTATATTTTTTAGCAGTTGATTCAATGTTGAAGTGCTTCGCTCTTTCTTGAAGCATGCCGGAATATTGTTCTAATAAAGGTGGATTTGCTAATAGTGTAATTGTTTTTGCTGCTAGGTCGTCAGAATCTTTAGGTTGAACAAAGGTGTCAAAAATATTCGTCGTAATTATTTCTCTAAAAGCGGTTATGTCGGATACTATGCAAGGCAGGCCGGCATACATTGCTTCGACCAGCGACATTCCAAATCCTTCTGATAAAGATGTATTAACATATAAATCTGCATCAAGGTATGCTCTGCGTAAATCATGAACATCAGTCACAATTGAAATGTGTTTTTTCAGTTGTAGCTTTTCAATCTCATTTTCTAGAACTTTTTTATATTCCAAAGGGTCTGTCCCGTATATACTTAGTGTCGTGTTCGGGTTTTTTTCTATGATCAATTTCATTGCACGTATCAAATAAATAAATCCCTTGCTTTCAATCAGTCTGCCGACTGAGATGATATGCCAGCTGTTTTTTTGCGCATCATATTTTTTAGGTGCAGACGTTTTTTCACTCACGTTGTATGGCGCATTGTATATCATTGTAACCCTGTTTGGGTGTAGTCTTCTGGTGTTAATCCAAAAATCTTTCACAGAATTTGCGATTGCTACCGCCGGATTTGCAAATAGTCTCACACAGTATACAGCAAATTTTTCTGATAAAGAAAGCCTAGCTTGCATGTCGTGAAGTGTTGACAACCTTTTCTTTATTCCAAGCAGAAAAGCAGCGAGAAGAGAAAATTTATCCGAGGCGTATAGATGTGAATGTAGTACATCAGGCTTTAATTTCTTAATAGTCCAAAAAACGTCCCAAAATCTTAATATGAAAGATTGCTTTTGATTCTTTAAAAGATGGACACTGACACCAGCAGATTTGAAGTTGTCTATAAGGACGCCGTGGCCTAAAATTACAATCACATGTAATTCAAGAGATGATTCTGTCTTTTTAATAGCCTTACAAATCTCTAATAAAAGTAATTCTGCACCACCTATATCAAGTGTGGGTATTGAATACAATATTTTCATATGCTTTTTTTCAACGCTCATAACGATTCCCAGTCTTGTAGCAATGTTGATTGAAGTGTATCAAAGGTAAATCGTTTAGTAACTTTCTCATAAGCGCCATTTGCAAAGTTCGTGCAGCTGTTTTGTTCATACAGACATCTTTCTAATAGTTTGGCTAGTTGTTCTGAATCACCTGCCTTAAAGAGAAGTCCGTTTATGTCATTGTCAATAATTTCTTTAAATGAGCCTAAGTCTGATGCTATTACGGGTACGTGTAAAAACATGGCTTCCAAAATAGTTGTTGGCATATTGTCACGCAGTGAAGGTTGTATATAACAATCTGCTATTCCAAACCAGTCTGCAATGTTGTCAACATAGCCAGGCATAAAAAATATATTTGTTAAACCGAGTTTCTTGCTTAGTGTTTGATATTCGCTCCGTTTTTCCCCGTCTCCTAGTAAAATTAGGTAGCAATTTCCATAGTGTTGCAGCTTTTTGAAAGCCCTAATTAAAATAGCATGTCCTTTGCCTTCGTCAAATAGACCAGCGCATAAAATTATTTTGTATTCATTTGATGGGTTGTATTTGGATTTAAGAGCGTCTATTACGGTTTTGTTTTGCAATAAATTGTTTGGTTCAATGCAATTAAAAACAATTTTTGTTTTGTTGTCTGGAAGATAAAATATTCTTTGTAGTTGAGTTTTGACGTGGTTTGAGAGAACATATACACGATCTACCAAAAGATATGCAGATGCAAAGATTAACCACGTTCTTAATTTAATCAGTGGCCTGGTTTTTATGTTGGTGAATACTGTGTGAACCGTAAGAACATGTTTTATTTTGGTAAATAAGGTTGAAAGTTTACAAAGAAGTCCAGAAAGATGCTGGTGGGAGTGAATAATTTCTGTATTGTTGGTTTTACAGATCTTTCTAATAAAAAACAAATACTTTAATAGCCCATCTCTTGGATCGATAACATGTAAAGAGATGTTCTCACCACAAATACTTTTAAAAAGTGGCAACATGTCGCCATCCGGACATATGACAACAATTCTATTTCCAGCTCTTTCCAATGTTTTGCACAGTTGTAGCATGTGCAATTCTGCACCACCTCTAAGAGATGTATCTATTACTTGGATGATGTTCTTCATATGCTGTAATACGCTTTAAGCATGTTGTCTCTATATTTCTCTG
>JAEUSG010000175.1 GCA_016788315.1 Fibrobacterota bacterium
CTCTTGAACTCATACGAAATCGTCTCCGTTTAACCATGTCCGATGGACGAACAGAGTGCTCATGGTCAAGCGACTCAAATATCATTTTACAAGCTGGTAATTATCATGCAACAGTTATTGTAGATGGTGGTCCGTCAATAATAATGTTTGTTATCAATGGACTCCTTTCTGATGGCGGAGAAGAGCGACAGTTTGGTTTTGGCCGCTTTAATCCTAATCTCATGGATATTAACGGTTCAAAACAACTGAAATTTTTAACCGGGTTGTCTGGCAAAGTAGAGCTTAACAATTTTAGACTTTTTGATAGTGCACTGAAGGTCAATGAGGTTGTTAATATGCATGAACTTGGATTAGGTGGCAAATAATGGAATCAATTAAAATATCAGCTGTGGAGCCGAACTGGGCTGGTTTTATGAGGAATATCAAGCGGGAAGGCACCCCTTCTCGCGTCCATTATTTCGAACATGGAATCTCACCTGAAATTCTGGAGAAATTTACAGAATTATACGGTCTCAGGAAAAACAATGATCTCGATACAGCGTCTAATGTGCACCGTTTTCTAGGGCATGAAATATTCCGGGTCTTCCCACCAGGCGCAAGAATGTCTGCTCCAAGAGTTAGGGAAACTTGGGCGCAGGAAGGGAGCGGACCAATTGCATCCTTTGAGGATCTTGAAAAATTCGATTGGCCTAAACCGCAAAATGCAGACCTTTCTGTGCTGGACCACTACGAAAAAAACCTTCCTGAAAACATGCGTGTATTTCATGTTGTGGATATATGGGAAGTTGTGCGTGATCTGGTCGGTTTTGAGCCGGTATGCATGATGTTCTATGATAATCCTGAGCTTATAGAAGCTCTCTTTGAAAAGGTTGGAAGTTTTGTTGAGAAAGTCGTTGAAAGCTGCTGTGATTATGCGTGCTACGGTGCAGTATATCTGGGAGATGATTTGGGCTACAAATCTTCACTAATGCTCTCCCCGACAATGATTAGGAAGCTGATTTTCCCATGGCATAAACGCATTGCAGATTTATCTCACAAAAAGGGAAAGTTATTCTTTTTACACTCCTGCGGACAAATGTATTCGCTAATGGATGAATACATCGACTATGTAAAGATAGACGCGAAACATTCATTTGAAGATGCTGTCTTGCCGGTTACAGGAGCCAAAGTTAAATACGGTTCCAGAGCAACACTGCTTGGAGGGATTGACGTTGATTTGCTTTCGCGAAGCAGTGAACCGGAATTACGTGCTAAAACACGTGAAATTCTTAGTGGTTGCGTTCCTGGTGGCGGATATTGCTTCGGTTCCGGTAACTGGGTTACCAGTTATGTTCCATTTGAGAATTATCAGATTGTGCTTGACGAAGCAAGAAAATTCAAATGCATATAGGAATATCAATGATATGATAAAAATTGCAGTAACAGAACCTGAGTATAAAAAAGCAATTGCAGTTTTTGAAAACTCTCAAAAAAATGATATGCTCTGCCTTCCAGCTCCAACAATCGAAGACGAACTTGTTGACTTTATCGCAAGACATAATATCCGTCATGTGATTTTGGGTGTTTCTCCATATCGGGAGAAACTATACGGTGTTCTTAGTAAGGGTGCTGTCATCGCAAGATTTGGTGTAGGCTACGATGGCTTGAATATCCCTTTAGCTGCGAAAAAGGGGCTATTTTGCACAAATACACCGGGAGCCCTCACTAATAGCGTTGCAGAGCACGCAATGGCGTTTATTTTGGCTGCTGCACGATTTGTGCCGCAAATGGATACAAACTTACGCAAAGGGATATGGAAACCAATTGTCGGCAACTCTTTAAAGGGTAAACAATTAACTATTATTGGAACCGGACAGATAGGTCAGCGGCTTGCAGAAATTGCTGCAAAAGGATTTGGTATGCATGTCACAGGTGTCTATAATTCCGAAAAACAGGTAAATAATGTTCTTCTTCAAAAAGGATTCATGAAATTGACATCTACAGTTTCAGAGGGGGTTCAGGATGCAGATTTCGTATCATTGCATTTGCCTTTAAACGATACAACTAATGGATTTGTAAATGAAAAATTTCTTAATATAATGCCGGATAAAGCATGGCTTATGAATACTGCACGAGGTGGAATAGTTGACGAGAAACAGTTATTTAATGCATTAGCAAAAAACAAAATAGCCGGCGCAGCACTTGATGTGTTCCAGAAAGAACCATATGAACCGTATGAACCGGAATGTGATTTTAGAACACTGAATAATGTAATACTGACTCCTCACATTGGATCAACTACAAGAGAAGCATGTGAACGTATGGCTAAGATCTGTCTGAAGAATATCGAACATGCAGAAAATGGTAACATTGATAAAATGAATTTAATTAGGAGTTAGCAATGAATAAGATAAAGCATAAACTGTCTAAAGGAGGCGTAACATACGGTGCCTGGCTTCAAATTGGACATCTGTGCAGTGCTGAAATTTTAGCTGACGCCGGTTTTGATTGGATATGTGTCGACATGGAACACGCAGCAATAGATATTTCAGGTCTGCCGTCACTGTTTGCTGGAATTGAAAGCAGAGGTTCAATACCTTTCGTGCGTGTTCCGGAAAATGATAATATCGTAATCCGCCGATGTGTTGACGCCGGAGCTAAGGGTATCATTGTTCCAATGGTTAACACTGTGCTACAAGCTGAAGCTGCAGTCAGATCGGCTAAATATCCGCCACAAGGCGTACGTGGTTTTGGATATTGCAGGGCGAATCAGTATGGTAAGAATTTCAAAAACAAATTAACTTCGGCAAATGATGAAATTACTGTAATTTTACAGATAGAACATATTGAAGCCATTCAGAATCTTGAAGAGATTCTTTCTGTGAAAGGTGTTGATGCTGTTTTCATTGGTCCTCTTGATTTGAGTGGATCTATGGGACATCCAGGTCAGTTGGAAAACTTAGAAGTCAAGCATGCCCTGAATCGCTATTTAACATTATGTAAACGTATGAAAGTCCCACCAGGATTACATATTCTTAGTCCGGACAAGAAGAGTATTGCTAAGGCTGTGAAACAGGGGTATCGTTTCATTGCAATTGGGTTGGATGTTGTTTTTCTCGCAGAAGGTGCGAAATGCGCTGCGGCTTCTTGGAAGTGATATTGGAAGAAGCTTCTTTCGAGAGCGATTGATAGTATAGCGGTGCTTTACCCATAATTTGTTTAAATAGACGTGAGAAATGGTATGGATCTTCCATTCCGATTTTGTAACATGTTTCCTGTACGGAAAGACCTTCTGCAAGGTGCTGGCAGGCACGTTTCATTCTTTCAGTGTTAATGAACCTGTGAGGAGGCTGGCCGATTTCCTTCTGAAATTTCTTGATGAAGGTTAAATGGCTTAATCCGAGTCCTGACGCTATCCTGTTTATATTCCATTCCTTTTCTGGGGAGATGCGGATCAGTTTTGCACAGCTCTGAATAGGAGTATTGCTCCTTTCTTTTCCATCAGAAGAGATTCTCAGGCACTGAATTTCATTTAAGATATTCAGCACCTTTCCAGACAGCCTTTTTTGTGACTCTTCCGAGCGGTCAATTGCAATTTTAACTGTTTCCTTGAATAATCCTAAAAGTATGTTGTTTTTCCTTAAATGAATGACGGGTTTATTGGGTTTGAATAGACCCTCCTGTTCAAAGAGCCGCATTACCGGTCCATCAAAATGGAGCCAGAACTCTTTCCATTTGCTGTTATCGCATGGAGAATATAGTGATGATACACCTGGAAAAATTATCACACAACTGCCTTCCGGCATAAAGGTTCTTTTTGCCGCGGCGCTCTCATACCAGGCGGTACCTTTTGCAATAAAAGAAAGAACGTAGCAGTCAAAAAGCCGATATTGCGGTTTCCATTCCGGCGGAATCTTAAAACCTGTGCCGCATCCTACGACATCAATACCGAGCGATTTTGCCCCTTTGGGAAAGAAGACTGATTCATTCATGTCAGGCAGTTTTATCCATCAAAAAGGTTAAAGGATCCATTCAAAATAGAACTTATTATGGTTATACTTTTCAATAAAAAGAGGAGAATTGCATAATGATAAAAATACAGGTAAGCAAAGAGACGGTTCCGAAAGAGTTGCATAAGGGACTTGAGCTGCTTCTTAGTCAAGGTTATGTTTCCTTTTCTAAACATGCGGTAAAAGTAACTTTTGTAAAGAAAGGAAACGGCCTCTCCATCACTCCAGATAATAAGTCTATACTTGTTAACTACGAAAAGCCTTGTCATGCTTTCCGTGCGTTAGGCACGATTCTGGGCCATTTAAAAACAGGCACACCGCTCTCTTCTATCTGTGAGAATGAATATTTCTCGCTCTCCAATGTTATGATTGACATGTCGCGTAACGCAGTTATGACAATACCAGCATTAAAAGAGTGGCTTGCGCATATGGCTCTTATGGGATTAAATAGTTTGATGCTATATACAGAAACCACCTATGAAATACCAGGGGAGCCATATTTCGGCTATAATCTTGGCCGTTATACTCAAAAAGAGTTAAGAGAACTAGACGACTATGCATTTGCTTTAGGGATTGAAGTTATTCCATGCATTCAGACATTGGCCCATTTAAAAAGGTTGTTATGCAATTCAACATATGCAAAGGCTAAAGATACAGAAACTGTGTTGATGATTGATGCACCAGAGACCTATTCTATTATTGAAAAGATGGTCAAAGCGTCAACTGCTCCACTAAGATCCAAACGAATACATATTGGTATGGATGAAGCATGGGATGTCGGGCTTGGAAATTATCTAAAGCAGAACGGATACAAAAGCGGACACGACCTTGTTGCACATCATCTTAAAAAAGTTCGCAAGCAGGTAATTAGTATGGGACTCAAGCCCATAATGTGGGGCGATATGTATTTCAGATCTGCCTCTAAAACAGGTGAATATTATGATGATAAGGTCGTAATTCCTGAAAGGATTAGAAAAACAGTACCGAAGGATGTACAGCTTGTTTATTGGGATTATTATCACTTCGACAAGTCATTCTATAAAAGTTTTCTGAAAAAACATCAGGAGCTGAACTCCGACATAATTATGGCTCCTGGACTTCAGACGTGGAACCGGTTATGGACAAATTATCCATATGCAATTCAAACAATGGAGCCCGCCCTGTGTGCCGCTAAGGAAGAGGGTATCAAAGAGATAATAATGACAATGTGGGGTGATGATGGTAATGAGTGTGACTATTTTTCTGCTCTACCCATGATGCAATATTACGCAGAGCATGTTTATAATGATAAGGTTGATAATAGTAAATTTATCATTAATCTTAATGGTTCGTGTGATGTTGACTATAAGGCATGGGAAGTGTCTGGAACACTCGATACTCCGCCCTTTGCAGAATATCCAAAATCCAATCTTTCCAAGGCGCTTTTATGGGAGGATCCGGTTCTGGGACTCTTTCAACCACAGCTTGAAGGCCGTTCCATGAACGGATATTATGCTTCAATAGCTGCGCGACTAAAGAGAACTTTGTTAAAAGATAAAGGTAATCTGGATGCAAGGCTTCAACTTCCTTATCAGATATGCAAAGTATTGAGTCTTAAAGCAGACTTCCCGACACGACTTAAGAAAGCATACGACAGAAATAATAAAAATGCGCTGAAAAAGATTTTACAAAAAGATATCCCGCAGCTTAAAAAGGATGTTACAGCACTTTGGAAAACACACCAACGTTCGTGGATGTCAATTTACAAGGTGCAGGGATGGGATGTTCTGGAACGGCGCTACGGAGGTCTTTTAATACGACTGGATTCTTTGGAAGTCAGGCTTAAGGACTATCTCTCCGGCAATATAAATGTGATGGTGGAGCTCGAAGAAAAAAGGCTGAAACTTTTCCCCAGTTTCAAGAAGGGGAATTTGCCGAACATTACATATACGAACATAAGTTCCTTCTCACCGGCGCCAATCAATTAGAATTAGGAAATACTTACAGGCAGATAGTGCGTCTGTGGTCTGTGGGGACCGCCTTCAAGACGCTCTAATAGTACATCCATAGCGCGCACACCCATATCGCGTGTATTCCAACTGCATTGATGAATGGGTTTCCCATTGAGAGTGGGTTTTTCACGGAGATCGGAAAAGAGAACAGCATCAGTTTTGCATTTCCGTCGGAAGCCCTGCCGTTCAATGAGATCTTTCAGGATTTGAAAATAGGTTAAGCTTGCACAGATGAAACCATTTGAGTCTTCATGTTTCATAAGAACTTCGGCTATTTTCTTTCGCAGAATATCAAGATTTGCCATAGGTAGAAAATAGGGGGTGAATTTCTGGATATGAAGCAATTTTGCCTCGGTTGCTGCACTTGAACTCCAATATGCATGATGAGGGGAGGGAATATTTTCTTCCGTCCAAAAGTTTCCAAGAAAGAGAATTTTATCGTGGCTTTCTTTATGCAGAGCGCGGACTGCCAGTGCACCCGCCTTCAGATGATCAATTGTAATCTGATCAACATTGAGGCTATGGTCTATAAAATCAAGGCAGACCAATGGGATTTTAAGTGTTCTAAGTAATGGTTTAATGCTGCTTGTGTATGGTGAGTGAAGAATTAATCCGCAGAAACCAATTGATTGAATTTCATGTAAGTATTCATCGAGAGTCTTACCTCCTTTTGGAAGAACCAGTATATTCTTGTTGTTGGATTTTGCACTCTCTTCCATGCCTCTATAAGCCTGAACCATAAAGTGCGTATCCATATAATCCCAGAGGTATCCATCGAATAAAAGTCCGATACGCTTTTTCCTTCGAAGATCTTTTAATGCTGATGACCCTGTTTCAAGTACGAATGTTCCTTTGGATTTTATCCTGCGTACAAGCCCTTCCTCTTCCAGTTGCTTAACAGCTTTAGAAACCGTAGTTTGGCTTATATGGTACGTTGCAACAAGTTCGGTTGTAAAAGGGATACGATGACCCGGCTTAATCTTTCCTGTTTCAATATCTGTTTTTAGACGTTTATATAAATCAATATAAATCATAAGATACAGTTAATATAACAGATAATCTTCATATAACGATATATAAAAGTATATATGTGTCAGGTGTTGACTCTGAAATTTTGCACGCGAAAAGTAGTTTATAACGCAAGGAGTATAAAATGATTATAAGAGCTTTAATGCTAATGTGCCTTTTGTTACGTGTACCGGTCCAAACTCAGAATACCCCCTTTCGTTTTATAGGCATTTCAGATATGCATATAAGCGATTCTACTGCACTCAGAAATTTTAGGGCACTGCTCTATACACTGAAGAAAACCGAAAATGCTGATTTTGTTGTAATGACAGGTGATATTTGTGGAAATGCACCGGAGTTTCTGCCGCGAATTAAGAACATAATGGACAACTCAGAGTTGAAAGCATATGATCTTGCAGGAAATCATGATGACAATTATGCAAGAAATCCGGAATGGTATCTCCCTGTATTCGGGCGATTCAGATATTCTTTTAGCCACAAAGGATGTGCAGTTGTTATGAATTGGAGTCAGGAACAGGATACAACCTGGATAATTCGGACTTTGGATAGTATAGGAAACAGTACTCCTGTAATCTTTTGTCAACATTATCCAATTAGTCTGCCGGAGAGCGGAATATTAAATGGACGAAATAATATTCGTTTAACTTTGAACGGCCATGTGCATGGATTTGGGAACATTGTTTCGAATGGAAGAACTTCTGTAACAATTCCATCATGCTTTTTAGACGATAAACAGACTGCGTATTCATATTGTGTGTTTGATGTGACTGATAGTGGAAAAACTGCTGTCCAGTTGAAATATCTCACAAAAAGCAATTTGCAATTTCCTATTGATAAGCCGCCCTCGGTTGCTATGTTGCCAGTCTCTGACACTGCTGCTTTAAAAGGAATAGTACAATTCAGCGGATCTGCATCTGATGATAACGGAGTTTCAAAAGTTGAGTTCTCTGTCGATTATGGAGTATGGAAGCCGGTAACCGGATTGTCGAACTGGAATTATTCATTGGATACTCGTACGTTGACAGATGGAAATCATCTCTTCTCCGTTCGGGCAATAGATAACAAAGGGCAGGAGTGTACAGAATATGGCAGCTGGATAGGAGTTGTTCAGAATGCACCGCCGAACCCGCACATTCATTCATTTCAGCAAGGTGCAAATCTCTATAAAGGTTGCACTAATGCATCGGTGAGTAAACAGTATCTTTCAACTGATGACCTTGAGTGCTGGATTTGGGGAGGAGGGGCAAGTGAGTTCAACGAGTTTTACATCCGTTTCGATTTGTCATCTGATGCTGCACTCAAAGGTAAGTATGTAAAAGAGGCAAAACTAACACTTTATTGCAATCGTGAGAATTTTGAATCCATACTTGGAACATTGAAGGCCAAGTTCATAGTCGGAGTATTGAAAGAGTCATGGGATGAAACGATGACATGGACTACAAGGCCGGTATATCCTGGCTGGACTGGCTCTTTAACTTATACCGTGCCGGAGGACATGAAAGCGGATTGGCCTAAATTTACAGGGAGATGGATGAATCCTCCTCAGGAAGTTGTTGTAGATCTAACGCCGATACTTCCGAAGATTAAAGAATGGATTGATTCACCTTCTACAAACTTTGGGCTCGTTTTTTCACCGTTATATGGAACCCAGTACAATTTCTCGGCTTTGAGGAACAACCATTCTGTAGTTTCTCTAAGGCCCAAATTTACGATTGAAACTTCGGATACACCGGTTGTTGCAGAGAATAATAAGAAACTGTCAACTTTAGAATTTGGAATAAGTCCTAATCCGTTTAGCAGTGAAATTATCATACATGCGTATTATGGAAATGGAACCGCAGCTGTTTATGATTTAACAGGAAAATGCATATCCGTTATAAAGTTTATTAAGAATAAGCCACTCTTATGGAATACGGGCCATTTGGCAACTGGAATGTATGTTGTCAAGGCAGTCTCAGATAGGAAAAAGTTTGAAAAGAGAATCATTCTAGTTCGTTGAAAGAGGTTTGTAAATGTTTAAATGGCATGTTAATCTATTTTATATCTGTATAATCTCTAACTCATTATTATGTGCGGATGATACAACTTTCTATGGTGATTGGGAGTCGGGTAGTGTTGTTGGTGTTGGGAATCATAACTGGGGCGTATCAGAGGTTGTATCTCCCGATAGATTCAAAGTTATACGAGACAATTCTGCAAGGCAAGGCAGCTATTATGCAAGGGTTGAAGTCAGAAGCGGAGATGATCCTTTCAATGATGGCGGTACAGAGCGGGCTGAGGTTTCTCAGCCAAATGGTGTTGGTGGGGAATGGTGGGAAGAGCAGATTTTTGAGAACATGCAGAGCGGCACTCAAATATATTCTTTCAGTGTTAAGTTTGACTCATCGTGGAAAAACATAACCAATATTGCACACACAGGAGCATGGGGCATTTTCTTGCAGCTTCATGGCCCAGGCGGCGGTAGTCCTGTATTTGCGTTAAGTGCAACAGATAAGATACGTCTGAATAGGCAGACTACTGTAAATAATGCAGTACCGAACATTGAGTATGATTTAGCAGATGGAACAATACTCAAAGGTAAATGGATTGATTTTGTGCTCACAGTCCGCTTTGATACTGCTGCAGCAGGATTTATAAAGGTTGAAAGACGCAACGAAGGTACAGCTAATTTTGCAGTGGTTCTGGATTTGAAAAATGTTATTACATTGCAGAACGGTGAACAGCATTACATTAAGCACGGATTATATCGAAATCCGCAG
>JAEUSG010000178.1 GCA_016788315.1 Fibrobacterota bacterium
ACCAAAAAATGCCAATTTCTTTTCACAGGGCGCATCGCATCATGAAAGGCTTAACTACAAGGCGCCGGCTCTTTGGCTTATGGTTGCTCACATTTCCCTCTGGTACACAGGTCGCGGTATGATGTTCACATTTGCAGCAGCATATCTGATGGACTATTTTCACTGTTCGCTGACCAAGGTTGTCTTTTTGAATGTCGGTGGCCCTATTGTTGGAATAGTTACTCTGCTCTTCCTTGGGCGTATAAGTGATATGACCGGCCCGAGAAAACCGCTTCTGATAATTAATACCATTGTTGCGCTCTCTATGTTTCTCTGGGTGTCAACCGCATGGCTCGGAATTGTTCCTGTTATAATCTTCTATGTTATTTCCGGTGTTGGTGGTCCTGTTACTGCAATGCTGACAACTAATTATTCTTTGGTTCTTTTTCCTGCAAAGGGGCGTTCAGGGTATCTTGCTGTAAGCCGCGTATTACCTAGCATATTGACCACTATAACGGTGGTAAGCAGTGGAGCCGTACTGCGGTCGCTGAGTAACTGGAAGATGGATGTCTTGGGTTCTACATTGAATAATTATCATCTACTTCTTCTTGCAAGTGCCGTAATAACATGCCTTGCTGTTGTACCGCTTTTTGCTATCGGTCAGCGTAAAGTTGAAGAAGTCTGATTCCCGTATTAGCAGAAAGGAAAATTGGAATGAAAATTACTTATGTTTTTCTATTCATTTCTATTGTTACGTTATCTGCAATTTCACAGACAAATACTCTTAGTCGTATTGTCATGTCTAATACGGTTAATGGTGTCAATGACCGCGCTATAGTCTTTCACCCTGACAGCAACCGTTTGCTTATGATGCTTGGTGGAATTGTCAATCCTTCTGCGAATAGTTATGATGTACAGATGTTTATGCCAGGAGCAGGTCGCTGGATTAATTTCCTTCCGGATTCTGCTCTATATGGTGTCTGGGCTGACAGTACAGGATATTCAAGAGGGCAGGGGGTCATCTCCGGCGGTTTCAGCTGGGCCACTGTATATCAAAACGGGAAAAGTTACCTGCGGCCAATGCTTCAGCATAATGTACAATCACATATATACAATCAATACGCATATGACTCTGACTCTCAGAAAATCTACTTTTATATGTCTAATTACACATTTACATATAATTGCCGTACACGGCTTTGGGATACTCTGAAAACAGCAGTTCATCCAAATCAGCTATCTACAGCTCTGGCTCTTCAGGCAGGCAAGAATGGAGTTTACTGGGGGGCATTATGCTATGATCCTGTGAATCGTGAAGTTCTATACTTTGGCGGAGGTAATTCACCAGCTCAGAATGGCCATAATGGAACATGGGTTTTCAGCACAGAAACAAAAGCGTGGCGCCAGCTGACAGGTGCCGAACCGCCTCCACGCTGCTTGTCGCCTATGGTGTATGATCCAGCTTCAAAATGTATAGTGCTGTTCGGTGGAGATCACTTTGATTATCTGACGAGTGACACGTGGCTCTATCACTGCACAACACGGACCTGGGAGAGAGTAACTCCAGCTATTAGCCCTGCTCCTCGTGCCGGCCACTCAATGATGTATTTACCTAAAAGTAAAACTATTGCTATGCTTGGCGGATACGACTATGATACAGGCTACGGAACCTATTCATATCGCAGGCAGCTTGAATTGTGGAAATACAACGTTACCGGTAACAGCTGGGTTCTTATAAAACAGTGGCCAGGTATATTCAATCCGCAGCTGAGATATAAAGGGCCTACTCTGGCAGCAGCAGATGCAGACGACAATATTTATATCGTTGCAGAAGATACTGCGAGGTATTCCTCTACACCGAATTTTAAGACCTGGCGCATTGACGCGGATGGAAGTGTAAGTGATGTCAACGGCACAGCTGCATTAGGAGTTGCTGCTGGTAAGGTCACACGCAGACCTTATGGGTTTGATCCCGCATGGTATTCAACTTCGGTTCCTGCTACTGATACAGCCGTATCAGAGGCAAGTCTTAGAAATATGACTCCAAACGTCTGGATTAATATTAAACCACCTAAGAAACATACATGGACAACATTTTCTGATATTGTCTGGGGAGCGATTAGGTTTTCACCTGACCATGATGTAATAATGAGCTTCAACGGCGGACATAGTTCCTATTCTGCCAACCAGGTCCACACCTATTTGCCGAATCAAAATAGGTGGAAGGTAGGATACTCAGGAGAAAACCCAATAAACTTTGAGGGCGCATCTGGATATTTTCCAAGCCACCATTCGTTTGA
>JAEUSG010000195.1 GCA_016788315.1 Fibrobacterota bacterium
AGAACCAGGCAGTATCCTGTGCTCCATATGCTGGACAGCTATTCAGTACAAAATATACCGAATCCGTTCTTCTGCTAATTTCCATTGTCAAGCCAGGAGATGCGCCTGGATATACATAGCGATTGCTATGTACTGAAACAATACAGGTGTCGTTGTTGTCTAGTGAATCTTTAAGCCCATTTATGGTTGGAGAAGAAACAAGGGTAAAATACGAAGGATTGTAATAATTTGTGTACTGAGTAGTTCCTACCATCCAGTTGCGCATAAAGAAAAGATAAAAACGACCCTTATGGTAATGAATAGTGTTTCCATTAAACCACCAGAAGGGAGGTGATCCATCATATGTAATGCGCTCCCCATCAAAAACCATTGTCGCATTAGTTGACTTAGGTTTTACTAACAGGTAAAAAGCAGCAACTGCTAATAGAACCGGTACCGCTATACCACAACCATCTGATATTGTAAAGACGTCCGAAGAAAAAGTATCCGCTTCAGTTTCGATTTTGCTTTCAGACGTGTTATATCGTCCAAACGAAGTAACACTATTAGCGACAGGTAAAGCGGTCTGAATCAGCATAAGCAGAACAAGCCATCTGCTTATCCATTTCCAGGCATTATCAAAGCCGTCGTCATGAATAAGTGTAATACTATACTTCATATTTTAAGCCAATATATAATCTATATAATACTTATATATAGATCAATAGTTTAATTAATTAAGTTAATATACTTAATCAACACCTCCATCCATTAATCTATATTGGCTACTCTATTTTATCGGTGACAAAAATCACAACTATTGCAATTTTTTAATATCATTCTATCACTAACAGCTTTATAACTCCCAAAGATTTGGATTTAGTGACCATTACACCAGGCCGAATTCTTGGTAGGTATACGTTACCATTAATGTCAGCATACAAATGAAAGAGCCGCTTACCGGAAATATCGAAAAAAACAAGTTTTTCTCCTGAAAGACGTTTGTCAAACATAATAATACGCCCAGAATGAACAAATTTCGCAAAAAAATGAGATTTTGCCACATTTGAGCTGATTTGTTCAAGCGAAACATTAAGAGTATCGTGGCTCACACGAAACGCATCAACCACCCCATATTTTGAAGCTGTTCCAATGTAAACGCCTTTTAGAAAATGTTGCCGTTCGGCAGATAGGCCGGTGGCTTTGAAGACAACCTTTTGAGCACTTCTAATTCCTGTTGCAGCACCACATCGAGCTGTATCCTGCACTACACCATCGATGAGAATCAAAAAATCACCATGTTCAGAATTCTGTTCTGTAATAAACTCAACGGATGTGCCGCTGAAAGAAAAGACAAAGGAATCTCCAGGTGTGCGGGTATACTGTAGATCATCCATATAATCACCATATGGTCTGTTTCGAGAGTTTGACCATGTGCCATAAAATAAAGCAGCATCCTGGTTACGCATTTGTGAATCTGGCTTAAAAACTGACACCTCACGCAACAAATCAACCTGACATTTTGGAATTAAGCCGGCCGTATCAGGCGTCAAATCAAGCAGATAATTAGCCTTGCTTGCGTTTACATCACGCAGAGAAACCCACAAATAATCCAAACTACGCAAATTACAGGCCCCAGACGAAAAAAACCATTTACCATCTGACCTTATGTTGCAGCAGACCTCCGTGGGATATAGATTGTTGAGGGATGGAATACCATCAAGATTTCTTTCGTAGAGTGTTATTTCGGTATTATAAAGCGTCTTCTGATGATTATTCTCCATCACTAAACAATTCGGTTGAAGAGATTTTATATGCCTATGAATGGTTTCATATGGGACAGCTGCATAGCCGACTTTCCACCCCCATCCATCAAACCAGAGGCCATCTATTGCCCCGTATTTTGTAAGTAATTCCGTTAATTGATTCTTTATAAATGTGGTATCATTACCATTTGTTTTATCCCAAATTGAGTAATAAAAAAACACTTTTAATCCTCTCGATCGTGCAGAATCGGCAAATTCCTTGACAACATCCCCATTCCCGCCTCTCCACGAACTCGAACCGACATCATAAGCGGTGTAAGAACTATTCCACAAGCAAAATCCATCATGATGCTTTGTTGTAAGATTGAGATACTTCATTCCGGCAGCTTTTGCTGCATCTG
>JAEUSG010000207.1 GCA_016788315.1 Fibrobacterota bacterium
CACCATCATCAGGGTCAGGGTGGAAACGTTTGGCACGGTGAGGGCATTGCTCAAATTCAGGGGGCATCTCTTCGTCAGACGTTTCATCGAGATCGTCCTTGTCGACGATGAAGTCAGTCAGTCCAGAGCGGTCTCTTTTAGATCCAAGGATGGAAGACCTTTCGTTGTTGATCTTTGCTCGCAGCTTGGCGCAGTCAGGGATACGTTGGACGTCAGGATCGGTGGAAGATTCGAACTTTTTCATGATCATTTTGAGCCAGTCTTAGGGTGGGGAATCAGGATTGTCAAGAAGGACGGAGCGAATGATGGCTACTTCCTTGATATTCCAAACCTTTTTGGGCATTTTTGAAGTACGAGAAGAAAGGGCGAGGGAGATGTGGATCGGTTGACGTTTCGGAGTCGACTGAGTTTGAACGACCTCTCAGCGCTCCAAATCAATAGCCGTCCGCTTCTTAAGGTCTTTGGCTGGGAAATCTCCAGGATAGAGAAGCAATTAAGAATAGAACTTAGAGCATCTGACATTTTTCCTTCAAACAGCTCGTCCCTTGAAATCATGTTTAGACACAGAAACTAGATCATATTAGAAGGTCGCAGTCACAGATTCGAAATGATAGGGGATGGTAGATGTGAGAAAGAGGGTTAATTCAGTTTTTAATCACGTTTTTAATTTGATTCTTCCTAGGAGTGAATAAGTGCAAATAATATATTTGATCTATCATACGTACGCATAAATTTTCTTCAGAATCGGAATATTGCGACGTTGAGGGTGGAAAACGCCCAAATACAGTTTTTGTCTACAAAAAGTGTGTGAAAGTCTATTAATTCGTTCCTGGAATGAATGAACCCTGATAATACGTACAAGAATGGAGAGGCTATCACAATATATCCACACTGATGGACAAAAAATCATAGAAGCATAAATACACGTGGTTTCAAAAATACGGTACCTTCCAAGGCAGAACAAGACCATCAAAATTTTGGAGACAAAACCGAATAAACAGATT
>JAEUSG010000262.1 GCA_016788315.1 Fibrobacterota bacterium
CAACACAGTTATTGGAACTGTGTTCGGGATACCTATTGACAATGTACTATTCACCTATCCTATCTCACCTGTTCTAGCCATGATGATGTATGCAATTTTCACACGAAACAGAAATGATAAGCGGGCCTTCTGGAAGATAAACGCAATACTCGCACCAGCATCAATTGTTTTTGAACTGATTGCTGTATATCCTCTTGATATATGGCGTGTACACAAGAGCCAGTCAGTTCTTCCTCTCGGCAAAACAAGTCTTGAGGAAATACTTTTTTATGTACTGATGCAGTTTTTTTCTATTGCATTATATGCATTTCTGCTCAGATCTTTCCGAAAACCTATAGAGAAGTGATTGTTCATAATGCACGAATACACAATTTCACTGCTTTTCTGGATTGCTCCGGTGGTAATCATTTCCCTCTTTTTCTTAATACATAAAACACTCAAGCCGGTTCCGCTTAAGGCAATGCTTCTTAATCTGGCAATTTTAACTTCAATTGGATTTATTCTGGATCTGCTTTTTGCAAAACTGTTTTTCACTTTCCCGAATCCGTCGATGACACTTGGAATCGACATACGGGGAATTCCCATTGAAGAATTTGCATTCTATCTCTTCGGTTTCTGGTTTATCATCCTCTTTTATATTTTCAATGATGAGTTCTTTTTAAAGCGATACAATGTTTCAGACGAACTCTATGTCCGTTTTGCTGGGAGGCTCAAACGTTCTGTTTATGTTCAAGTCACGATTCGTTCTATTTCTGTATTTCTTATTCTGACAATAGGAGCAACAGTAATCAAAAGAATCATCAATCCTAACGGAATGATTATACCGGGATACTTTATTTTTCTTTCAGCTTTGGCGTATGTTCCCTGGATCTTTTTCTGGCGAGTTACACGAAATTTTGTAAATACAAGAGCCCTCCTCTTTACTATTCTAACAACATTATGCATATCCATTATTTGGGAGGTTACTCTTGCACTTCCCAGAGGTTACTGGAACTACCAACATGGGGCAATGATCGGCGCTTTTATTCCATGCTGGTCAAATCTGCCTGTTGAGGCAGTTACTGTATGGATCTTCTGTAGTCTCATCATCTTAAGTTATGAATACACAAAACTGATGCTGCATAAGAATAATGATTAAAATTTCCATTAAGCATATTTCTATTCTAATCGCAGCTATAATATTTAGATCTGTTGCATTTCAGATTGGTGAAGACAAAATTACACTGCTTTATGTAAAATCAAACAACCCGATAAATTGGGGACCAGGAACAATTTTCTTAAATGATGATAGCATTGGTTTCGGTACTACACCTACACTGTCATATGACAAAAAGAGAATAGCCTACCTAGATACAAACAACGTGATTAGGATATTCTCTGGAGAAACAACCGACAGTATCTATACCCTTCCTTTTAAGAGGGCAAAACTTACGCTTTCCTGGGACACATCGGGCAACCTGTTTACAACTCAGGAATTAAGAATAGTTAAAATTGATACTTCGACAAAAACCTGTGATACGGTTTATACTTTCAGGGATTCTTCATTCCTGACACCTGGTTATGTATGGCATTTATCTGAAGGAAATGTATCCAATGGTTCAAAAGCCTGTTTCACTCTGAACCGTGGCGATAACAGCTACAATAGAATTTTCTATATTGACATCAAGAAGGATACACTAATAAGAGCATATACACAAAATGCCGCATGTCAGGCTGGTATATCTAATGATGGAAATTTCGTTACAGGAACCTATTTTGGACACACTAGATGCATTGTCTCCAAGGTAAGTGAAATAGCTCTAGGATTCAAATATATCAAACCTCTGCCCGATTTCACAGTCTGGCAATTAAGATTCAATAAATTCAATGATTCACTATTCACATTTGTCTCTCTTGGATCCGGACAAAAAAATTCAACCATTACCAATTTCTATGGTGACACTATTATTGCGCGAATCGATTCTATTGAACTCTGGGACTGCTATATACCTCCTGGATATACAACAATAGCGGAGAGGGTTTCAGAAGCAAAGTACCGGATACCCCCTATTAACACAATTGATGCTGTTTACGATATAAACGGCAGAAGAGTCAGCGCTGCCTGTTTCAAACGGGCAAGAACGGGTGTCTACATAATCAAATCAGGTAAGAAATTCAAAAAGATTACAATTCTGAGATAAATAAGCTAAAAGGTTACTTGTTAAAACCGTTTCGAATGGAATGCTCCCTGCCGGACAGAATTCTGCAGAATGGGGTGAAAGAGACCACATTTGAAGCCTTGTGTCATCTGAGGTGTATATTTGCCGGCTGACGGCAGAAAAAGGGGGCGCAAAAAAAAGTAGCCTTTTCAAGGTGATTTTTACTGATCAGAAAGGTTATATTCAATAGTGCTAACAGTTTCTTATCCGTAGCTAGAAATTCAAGAGGAGGAATTATGATTGCTATTATCAAAGCTGCAGCTGTTATAATGATTGCTGCTGTCTCTATCTCCGCTGTACCCGCATTCCCGGGTTGCGAAGGCTGGGGAAAAAACTCAATTGGTGGTCGCGGTGGACAGATTATTCACGTAACAAACCTAAAAAATTCAGGAACCGGCTCGCTTCGAACTGCAGTTGCTGTTTCCGGTCCAAAGATAATAGTATTCGATACTGCTGGTGTAATCAACCTTGGAAACCAGCCATTGACACTGAATTCAAATACAACTATTGCCGGTCAAACTGCACCTGGAGGCATTACTCTTATAAACGGCGGTATTTATACTCAGGCAAGCAATGTCATTGTTCGCTTTATCAGGCTGCGCAGAAGTGCCGATGTTGCTGACGGCGACCTCATCCGAATCACAAGTGCTAATGCGCATGATGTGGTGTTTGACCACTGTTCTGCTTACTGGTGCAGTGATGAAGTTCTTGATATGTCTTACGCCTGTTACAACATCACTATCCAGAATACAGTTATCGGCGAGCCTTTACAGTGTCATGCTGTTTACGGCTGCGAAACAGGCTGCGGAAACAACAGAACCGGAATTCTTTCAACAGAAAACGATGGAAGAATAACATTCTACAAAATGGTTCTAACCCACACTATGAAACGCGTACCATTTTGCGGCAATGGTGGTAAATATTCAAACACAAATAAAACTTTTGAGTTCATAAACTGTTTGGTATACGATTGCATGGCAGGCAGTGCTGAGTCTTTTGATGCCGGAAATACAGTTCCGCTTAACCAGATTGGAAACTATTACAAAGGCGGACCAAGCGCCGAATACGGTTCAAATCCCTACGCTCATTCCGGTACAATTAACCCAAAATCAATGCGTGCACATGTTAAGGGTAACTTCCACTACAAGTATCCTACATACACAGCTGCAGGTGCATTTTTCAATACCCTATCAGTACTATCATGGGTCGATACAATGATCCCGCCTGTTATGACAACAAACATTCTGCCTGCACAAACATCCTACTGGGAGTGTTTAGCTTCAGCAGGTCCGCTTCCACGTGACTCAACTGACAGACGCACATTCGATGAGATAAAAAACAAAACGGGTGCATGGATTGAAACTTGCAATCCTCCCAGTGAACCATATCAGCTTGCAACCGGTCGCATCCCAACCGATACCGACAAAGATGGCATGCCTGACACTTGGGAAACAGCCAAAGGTCTAAACATAAACAGCGCTGCTGACGCAACCACCGACATGGGCGGATATAACGCAATTGAAGTATATCTGAACGAACTCGCAGATACACTTGTTGCAAGAGCATCTGTTACTGCAGAAGTCACAAGAAAGAACAATGAGAATGATGCCCCTGCCGTAGATGCTACACCAAACCCTTTCAACCCGGCAGTACGTTTTACTCTTAATAACATGAGCAGCAAACCTGTTACAATGACAGTATACGACCTGTCAGGCCGTATCGTTTACAAGTCTGGCCTTCTTACCGATCACAACAATCTTGTATGGAACTCGAAAGATACATACGGAAGATCAATCGGCAGAGGCACCTATCTTGTAAAGTTTACACAGGATAAACTCTCTGTTCAGAAACAGGTAACTCTTATTCGCTAATATCCTATAGTGAATACTATTCACCCCTCTCTCCCTTTCACCTGCGAAAGGATAGAGAGGGGTTTTTTATTGACAGACAGATGACTGAAAGAATAAAAAAGCCTGACTGGCTTCGTAAAAAGATATTTGAGAGCCCTAGAAAACGGGAGGTTTTAGAACTTCTCGAAAGGCGCAAATTAAATACCGTATGCCAGGGAGCCAAATGCCCCAACCTCTGTGAATGTTTTGATAGAGGTACAGCTACCTTCATGATAATGGGTAGCAACTGCACAAGACGCTGCTCCTTTTGTGCTGTAGGCAAAGGATGCCCAACTCCAATCGACTCAAACGAGCCCATTCAGGTGGCAGAAGCGGTGGCAGAACTTCATCTTAAACATTCTGTTATCACCTCTGTAACGCGGGACGATTTACCTGACGGAGGAGCTTCACATTTTGCAAAGACCATCCAGCAAATAAGAAAGCTGTCTCCTGAAACTGTAATAGAAATTCTTACACCCGATTTCGGCGGCAATCTCGAACTTCTGCAATTGTTTGAAAAAAATCTTCCTGATATCTTCAACCATAATCTGGAAACAGTGCCGAGATTGTACAGCATCAGACCGGCAGCCAGCTACACCCGTTCACTTGAATTTCTTGCTGAAGTAAAAAAACTATATCCGGCAATTCTCACCAAGTCAGGACTTATGGTAGGACTTGGTGAAACTGCTGAAGAGATTAACTCTGTAATGTCAGATCTGCGTAAAGCTGAATGTGATATTATATCCATAGGACAATACCTCTCCCCGGGTCTTGGAAATACTCCTGTTGTTGAATATATAACACCAGAACAATTCGACAGCTATTCTGTAAATGCAAAAAGCCTTGGTTTCAAAGCGGTATTCAGCGGCCCCTTTGTCCGCAGTTCATACATGGCAGATTTGGTGAATATTAAAAAAAAGTCTTAAACCTCAGTTCTTGTTGCTTTATTCCTGAAAATTTTCTATCATTATTATAAGGGTTCACTGATAAAATCGTAAATCAGTGTAGGTGAACGAAGGGGTCGGGCCGCCCTCTCAGTTTTTAATGAGAGGTGCGTGTATGAATAGCTCATCATTCCTTAGTTTAATTGTTCGTCTTTACTGGTTAATTGTCGCTCCTGCCTTTATAATCTACTTCTCTCTAATCCGGATAATCGTAAACAACGAAAAATCAGTCAAGGTATCAATAGTAGGAACTTCGATTTTGCTTGCGAGCACTATCATTGTAAGATACATTGATATTCGTTTCTTTAACGGAACTACGAGTGAAGGAGAAAAAGCGACTATTAAAGATTGGTATAATTATACTAAACTTTCTTTTTTGATTGTACCTCCTGGTACTGCTCTTCTCCTTCTCGTAAAAAACTACATACTCTAATTATTCAACTCGTAAGAAAACAATTCTAATGAGAGTAGGATTAATTGGATTTGGCAAAACAGGTAAAGCTGTCGCTGCAACACTCCTTCGAAACAAGAGTACTATTCTTGAATGGGTTGTCCGTAAATCAGAAAAACTGGAACATAGATCTATTCCTGAATTTCTTGGAGAGGAATCTGATGAACCGGGACACATATACTCGTCTAACAATTTGAGCATAGTATCACTACTTGATAATCATCCTGTCGACATAATCATTGATTTTTCATCGGAAGAAGGAATTAACTACTATGGTATTGAAGCAGCAGAAAGAGGCATAGGTATTATAAGTGCTGTATCCCATTACCGTGAAGATAAAATTTCCTTCTTAAAGAAGCTATCCAAGAAAACTGCTGTGTTTTGGTCTCCTAATATTACACTCGGTATAAACTATTTAATGCTTGCCGCGAAATTCCTAAAAAAAATTGCACCTCACATTGACATGGCTATAATAGAAGAACACTTTAAGGATAAACCTGGAGTTTCTGGTACTGCCAAAGTAATAGCAAAAAACCTTGACATTAAACCAGAAGAAATTAAGTCGGTACGTGCAGGCGGAATTATCGGAAAACATGAAATACTTTGCGGTTTTCCTTTTCAAACTGTAAGACTGATTCACGAATCCATAACCAGAGAAGCTTTTGGTAATGGTGCTATTTTTGCAGCAAATAATCTGCGAGGCAAAGAAGCCGGCTTGTATACCTTTGAAGAATTATTAATGCCATATTTCGCATTATGACACAACAATTTACAGTATCATCTGTTTTATTGTTTGTTGGTGTTCTGATTATAATCTCACATCTTTTTTCATGGTTTTCTTCACGAACTAAATTTCCTTCAGTTCTTCTATTAATGGCAAGTGGTTTCTTATTTGCAAAAATATTTCCTTCATTTGAAATAAACCAATCTTACCTTGAATTGTTTGGAACATTAGGTCTCATAATGATTGTACTTGAAGGAGCACTGGATCTTGAAATATCCAGAGAAAAGCTGCCCATAATAAGAAGCGCTGCAGGTGCAAGTCTATTGACCACAGCCATATCTATTGCAGGGTTGTCTGCTTTTTTCTACTATGTATTTCATGCCTCAATAACTTCTTCCATCCTTTATTCCATTCCTTTCTCAATAATCAGCAGTGCAATTGCAATTCCAAGTGCAACAAGATTGCACCCAGACAAAAGAGAATTCATTACATATGAATCAACTCTATCAGACATTTTTGGAATTATGATCTTTAATTTTGTGATTTTTTCAAATATTAGTGCGATCTCTATTTTCTCCTTTTCGGTATCTTTCTTGATTATGATCCTAATATCTGCTACATTATCTTTGCTGATGATATTTATGATCGGGAAAATGCAAAAAGGCACAAGAAATATCCTTACGATTGCTGGATTGATTGTTCTCTATGAAATAGGTAAAGATTTTGAACTATCATCTCTTGTACTAATACTAATTTTCGGGTTACTCTTTAATAATATGCGTCATATTATCGGCGTTTCAAGATTTGGCAGAATATTTAATTCAGATGACCATTCGGTAGCACTTAATGATTTTAAAAGCATAACAACTGAAGCCGCATTTCTTGTCAGGACACTGTTCTTCTTTGCATTTGGAGCATCAATGAACATTTACTCTATTATTAAAATCGAAACCATTGTTACAGGGACTGTAGCCGTAATATTTATTTATATAGTCAGATATATGCACCTAAAAATCATTGCAAAGAAAAGTGTGATGCCAGAAATTTTCATAGCCCCTCGTGGTTTAATTACAATACTGCTTTTTACAACTATACCGACACAATTTTCAATAGTCAAAGGCCTAGATAAAGGAATGCTTCTTTTTGTAATACTTAGTACAAATCTTGTAATGGCAACTGCATTAATTCTTCATAAGGTTACCGCCGATGAATGTGATTCCTCTAATTAGTAGTCAATATTCAATCTTGAAATAATTATCTTATTCTTTAAAAAGGAGTTGAGATAATTTGAAAATCATAGTACAAAAATATGGCGGCTCATCTGTCGCAACAACTGACAAAATAAGAACTATAGCAAACAAAGTTGCAAAGAAGGTTAATGCCGGCTATAAGCTGGTAGTTGTGCTTTCTGCGATGGGCAAAACAACAGACGGACTGATATCACTGGCAGAAGAGATTACCAAAAGTCCTGACGCAAGAGAGATGGATATGCTTCTGTCAACCGGCGAACAGGTCACAGTAGCTCTCTTTGCGATTACTCTTAAGGAGATGGGCTTATCAGCTATCTCAGTCAATGGACCACAGGCGGGAATCATGACCGATTCAGCTCATCGCAAGGCGAAAATAGTCTCAATCGACGAAGCCCGTCTGATGCGCGAACTTGAAAAACATGATGTCGTCGTTCTTACCGGCTTTCAGGGTTTCAACGAGAGAGGTGACATCACAACTCTGGGTCGTGGCGGTTCCGACCTCTCAGCAGTCGCAGCGGCGGCGGCACTTAAAACAGAGCACTGTGAAATTTATACAGATGTTGACGGTGTGTTTACAACAGATCCAAGAATTGTCCCTGAAGCTAAACATATTCCGGTAATATCATTTGACGAAATGCTGGAACTTGCAAGCAGCGGTTCAAAGGTGATGCAGTCCCGCTCAATAGAGTGCGGTAAAAAGTACAATATGCCTATCTGGGTAAAAAACACTTTCAGTGATGACCCGAATAACGGCACGCTTATAAAAGAGGAGGATTCAACAATGGAACAGGTAACCGTCCGCGGTATAGCACTCGATAAGAAAGAAGCGAAGATAACTTTAAAAAGCGTTAAAGATACACCGGGAACGGCCGCAAAAGTTTTCGGAATGCTTGCTGAAAAAAATATCAATGTTGACATGATTGTACAAAACTCCAGCAGCAACGGAAATACTGACCTCTCCTTTACAGCACCGAAAGAGGAGCTTGCCTCTGTAATGGTAACAACAAAAGAGATTGCAAAAGCGATCAACGCAACTGAATTTGATGTAAATCCTGCAATCGCCAAGGTGTCAATTGTGGGCGTTGGAATGAAGAGCCATGCAGGAATTGCTGCCACAATGTTTGAGTCCCTTGCCAAGGCAGGAATAAACATTGATATGATAAGCACCTCTGAAATAAAAATTTCTGTTATTGTACATGAGAACGACGGTGAAAAAGCGGTTAAAGCTCTCCACGCCGCCTTTGAACTGGACAAGTAAGCAATGGCCATTCCTTTCCTGCCTGCTCTATACGACATTAAGGCCTCACTTGCCGGCGAAGAGGGACACCTCTTTCCAAAGAATAGCAGCAGCATTATCACAGCGCTGCGGGCTGAAGCAGACGATATATCTCTGTCAACACTAACCGTTGCTTACGACATTTACAATATTGAAGCAGAAGCTGCCGGAGCCATTCTGCGGCGCGACAGCGGAATAGGCATGGCCGAAATTGAAGAGCCTCTGATAAAATCTCTCGACGAAATTGACAAGCTTCCTAAACCGCACTATCCTGCAGGCCGTATGCCGATTTTCATTGATGCTGCGGCAAAAGCTTCAGCTCTCTGGGGGCAAACGCATTGGGTCCGTGGTGCAGTCAGCGGTCCATTTTCAATGGCATCCAAAATCTTTCCACGCGAAGAGCTTTTGATCGAAACTATTATGAATCCGGACGGTGTTAAAAAGCTTCTAGAATATTGTAATGGCTGGATTAAGCTATATGCCGGTGAATTCCTTAAAGCCAAATGCGATGTTGTGGTCTTTGACTCCTTTATTGCCCCGCCGATGCTCTCACCCGACGTTTATAGCGAGACAGTTCTGCCCTTTCATATCGACATTTTCAGCTTTATGAAGGAGAGTGGAGGGAAAAAGCTTCCGCTCGTTGCCGGAGGCGATACCCGTCCCCTGCTGCCGGCACTTGTAAAATCAGGAGCGACCCAGCTGATACTCGATTATGTAATTCCTCCTGAAAGTGCTCTCGAATGCATGAAAAATTACCCGGATATGGTTTTCCGTTACAATATCGACCCTTCACTTGTAATTCAAGGTACAGAAAGCGCAATAACTGCCAAAGTTAATGCACTTTGTGAGATATTCAAAACCAAGAAGAACTGGATTCTTGGAACAGGTATTCTACCGCGCGGTACGGATACTAAAAAAATTAAGCTTATCGCAAATCTTTTAGCTGATATGTCTTGACAATAAATATTATTCAACTTATTATTAGTAAACACCAACACCCAAACGAGGAGAAACAAAAATGAATAAGCTTAAAAAAGCCGGTCTTATAGGCGCATTGATTGCTATTATTGCCGGAATTGTTTACGCAGTCTTCCGGATTAAAAGAAAAAAGGCAGAGGGCTCTTCAGAGTCTTAGAACCAAAAAAATTGTCGATGTGCCCTTGTGTAAGAGGCTTTACACCCTTCTTCAATTAGCTTTGAAGAGGGGTTTTGATTTTCTATTTTCAATACTGAATGGATACACAAGCTATGAAACGGGCTCTCTCCCTTGCCCGTCACATAAAAGGGAAAACAGGCGATAATCCGGCAGTTGGCGCTGTTATTTACAAAGGGAACAGAATCATATCAACCGGCCATACACATGAGCCCGGTGCCGACCATGCTGAAAAGGATGCCCTGAAAAAGGCCGATAAGGCTGCAAATGGTGCAAGCATGGCAGTCACATTGGAACCGTGCCGCCATTTTGGCCGCACCCCTCCATGCACCAGGGCGATAATCAAAGCAGGAATAAAAAAGGTTACAGTCGCGGTAAAAGATCCAAATCCCTTAATGGCCGGTCGTGGCATAGCAGATCTTAAAAAGGCAGGCATAGAGGTCTCATCTGGACTTTTAGCTAAAGAGGCGGAAGAAATTAATCGCGACTTCTTCAAGTATATAAAAACAGGCCGTCCATTTGTAGCACTCAAAGCAGCGTGCACTCTTAACGGTATGATCGCAGCAGATTCCGGTGATTCAAAATGGGTTACCGGTGAACAGTCCAGAAAACTGGTTCATAAGCTGAGAAGCGAATATGATTCCATCATGGTTGGAATGAATACCGTTCTTAAAGACGACCCAATGCTCGATGTGAGGCTATGCAAAGGACGAAATCCGGTAAGAATCATACTATCAAAAGGGCGGGATCTGCCTATAAACTCAAAAATTGCCAAATCCGCTGACAAAATACGAACCATACTAATCACTTCAAAAAATATCAAAAACAAGAAATGCCTTTTTGTAGAATATATCACCATCCCCTCTAACAAGGGATTAATCCCGATAAAAAAAGTTCTGACTGTGCTAGGAAAACTTCAAATTAAAAGCCTGATAGTTGAAGGAGGAAGCGCCATTCATACCGCTTTCATGAAAGAAAAGGCGTTTGACTGCATCTACCTCTTCCTAGCCCCAAAGCTTCTGGAATCCGGCATCCCATGGATTGCTGGAAAACCGACCAAATTTATGGCAGAATCTCTTGAACTAAAGGATTTTTCCATAAAAAAGGTCGGTAAAGAGGTTCTTCTCACCCTAAGCCTTTGATTTTATTTATCTTTAAGGGGTATGTTTACCGGAATCGTTGAAGAGATCGGGCAGGTTGTCCGTATTGAGCGCGTTGGAGAGAATGCTGTTCTGCATTTAAAATGCAAAAAAGTACTCGATGGCTCTGCGACAGGCGATTCCATAGCAGTTGATGGTGTCTGCCTCACCGCAGAAAAGTTAACTGCTGACGGCTTTTCCGCATCTGCAACTGCCGAAACGTTGAAACGATCCACTCTCGGTGCTAAAGCAGCGGGATCAAATGTGAATCTTGAAAGGGCGGTCACTCCGACTACAAGGATGGGCGGCCACTTGGTTCAGGGACATGTTGATACAGTGGCAGTGATAACGGGCAGCCGTGATTCGGGTAAAGGTCTAGTGCGTTCGTTTAAGCTGGACAAAAATGTGTCCAGGTATGTTGTAGAAAAGGGCTCCATCACCATAGATGGCGTGAGTCTCACCATAGCAGAAAAAAAGGGTGAGGAATTCACAGTTTCAGTTATACCTGAAACGGCTCAGAGGACAACAATACGGGAGAAAAAGGTTGGCGACAAGGTGAACATAGAGGTTGATATAATTGCAAAATATGTTGAAAGCCTTATGAACAAAGGTTCGAACGGGCTGACAATAGAAAAACTTATGGAGTCAGGATTTTGAAACACTTCTCAACTGTTGAAGAGGCTCTGGAAGATTACAAACGGGGTAAAATGATCGTCATCACCGATGACGAAAACCGTGAAAATGAGGGCGACCTCGCCTGCGCAGCGGAAAAGATAACAGCCGCTAAAATTAACTTTATGGCAAAACATGGGCGCGGTCTGATCTGCGCCGCTCTCGACCATAAAATGGTTGACCGTCTTAATCTGCCCATGATGACAAGCAATAACCGCTCCCCGTTCGGGACCGGTTTCACTGTATCTGTTGAAGCCCGAACAGGTGTATCAACCGGCATCAGTGCAGCTGACAGGGCACGCACCATACAGGTTCTTGTCGATCCAAAATCAAAACCTACCGATCTCATCAGCCCGGGTCATATCTTCCCTCTTCGTGCAATGGACGGCGGAGTTCTTGTTCGCGCAGGCCAGACTGAGGCCAGCGTTGACCTTGCTAAAATGGCAGGACTGGTGCCGGCAGGCGTTATATGCGAAATCATGAACGAAGATGGCTCCATGGCCCGCCTTAAGGATCTCGCAAAATTCAATAAACGGCACAACCTCAAGATGGTCAGCATCAAAGATCTGATTGAGTACCGATTCAGAACCGAAAAACTCATTAACAGAATAGCTCAGCCGAAGCTTCCAACAAAATATGGTGATTTCAAACTTGTTGCTTATGAAGAACGCAGCACAGGAATCAGCCACTATGCACTTGTCAAGGGCGACATCAAAAAGATGAAATCCGTTCTTGTAAGGGTTCACTCCGAATGTATGACCGGAGATGTCTTAGGCTCATTGCGCTGCGACTGCGGCGATCAACTTGACACAGCACTTAAAGCCATAGCCAAATCAGGCGGAGTTCTTGTATATCTAAGACAGGAAGGCCGCGGTATCGGCTTCTCAAACAAGATGCGCGCTTATGAACTTCAGGATGGCGGTATGGATACGGTCGAAGCAAATGAGGCTCTTGGATTTGCAGCCGATAAACGGGATTACGGAATCGGTGCACAGATACTTTGCGATCTCGGGGTAAAAAATGTGCGCCTTCTTACAAATAATCCGAAAAAGATTTATGGCCTTGAGGGTTACTGCATAAAAATTGTTGAGCGGGTTCCAATTATCATTCCTGCCAATAAGTCAAACAAATGCTATCTGCATACAAAAGGTAAAAAACTGGGACATTTATTCTAGGAGGTTTATATGGCAGAACGAATTGAAGGAACAATAACAGGCAAAGGAATTAAAGTTGCTATTGTAGCTAGCAGATTCAACGAATTCGTTGTAAGTAAACTGCTTGGCGGTGCCATTGACTGCCTGACACGTCACGATGCGGATCCAAAATCCATTACTGAAGTTTGGGTGCCAGGTGCGTTTGAGATTCCTCTAGCCGCAAAAAAGCTGGCCGCATCAGGCAAATATGATGCCGTAATTACACTAGGTGCCGTAATCAGAGGTGCTACACCCCATTTTGATCTGGTCGCTTCAGAAGTATCGAAAGGTGTTGCACTTGCAGGATTGGAAACTGGTGTTCCGGTTATCTTCGGCGTGCTTACAACAGATACAATTGAGCAGGCAGTTGAAAGAGCGGGAACAAAAGCCGGCAATAAAGGCTTTGATGCAGCGATGTCGGCAATGGAAATGGTCAGCCTTTTCAAAAAACTGTAGGAGATTATGAAATCACGGAGAAAATCGAGAGAGCTTGCATTACAGGCCCTTTACAGCAAAGAGATTACCGGTGAGTCACTCACCAAGATAATCCGCGACATCCGCGAAGAAAACAGCGAAGCCGACGAAGGGGTATTCCTCTTTATGGAGCGCCTTGTAAAAACTGTCGAAGAAAAAGAGGCGGAACTTGATGCCATCATTGTAAAGCAGTGTAAAAACTGGGAACTCGACAGAGTAGCAATACTCGATAAAAATATTCTCCGTCTGGGCATTGTAGAAATACTTTTTTTCGATGATATTCCTCCAAAAGTAAGTATAGACGAAGCTATTGAACTGGCCAAAACATTCTCAACCGAAAAATCCGGAATCTTTATAAATGGAATCCTTGATCCTATCGCGTTCAAGGGAAATAACAATAAGCAGGAGCAGTCATGAGCAGAGACAACAAACTTGTCAACCTTTTTGCCGTAATCACCTTCTTTGCGGCAATTATACCAAATTTTATGACGGTACAGCCGACAATCCCCTTCTGGGATTGCGGAGAATTCATTGCATGTTCCATTTCGATGGGAATTCCTCATCCACCCGGAACTCCCCTATTCATTATAATAGGCCGCGTCATCTCAATGCTCTTCAGCTCGATAAGCGAAATTGCCTTTCGAATAAATTTAATCTCGGTATTATCCAATGCCGTGACTATTGTTATTCTTTACTTTACACTTATTCGCTTCCTGAGAATGGTTTTTCAGAAAGAAGAGGGTGAAACTCTTGCCTACCGCCTAATAACACCAATCTGTTCATTTGTCGGTGCACTACTTGTCTCTTATTCTTATACATGGTGGTTCAATACTGTGGAAGCTGAAGTATATAGCATTTCCAGCTTGATAATCGCCCTAGAAGTCTGGCTCGCACTTAAATGGTACGATGTCAGAAAATCTCCCGGTGCTGATCGCTTCCTTATTCTTCTTATGTATCTTGCATTTCTTGGTATCGGTGCTGCTCAGACAACCGTTCTTCTTCTTCCCTTTGTCTTCCTCTTTGTAGTCTTGAACGATCCTGAGAAAATGAAAAGCTGGCAGCTCTGGCTTGTAGGCTTTTGCGCCCTTTCAGTAATGTTCTCTATTGCAAGCTTCCTAATTGTAGGACCCGTAATGACAATCGCATGTCTTCTATGGGTTCTGCTCAAGCGCGATACAGCCAAGATAGTTTGTCTAATATTCCTCGGGGCATTCGGTATCTGGCAACTCAAGAGCTCGCTTCCTAACAAGACAGAAGAATTGGATGGAATGGGAATTCTTCTAGGACTTGCATATCTAGCAATCGCAATTCTTCCATACGTTATCAAACCCGAATCAATTGAAAAAGAGGCTTCAAAATGGCGCTTTGCTTTCTTCATAGTATTCTTCGCTTTCATCGGATACTCTGTTCACCTTGTCATCCCTGTCCGTTCCTGGACAGATCCTATTGTTGACGAAAACAACCCTGAAGTTAAAATCGAAAAAGTAAGTGACCTTTTCGAAAAAGAGTCCTGGGATAAGCTGATTTACTTCCTCGAGCGTAAACAGTACGGTTCTGAGAGCATGATTGCAAGAATGTTTTACAGACGCGGCCAGCTCTATAATCAATTTATCAACCATCAGCATATGGGATTTGGCGGTTACTTAGCTACACAGTTCTTCAATTTCGGCGATCAGAAGGTAGGAGAAATTATTCTTGGCGATAATAAGGCATTCGCCTTCCTTAAGCTGCTCATTTACCTCCTGCCAATCTTTTTTGTGACCTGGGGTGTATGGTACATGTATAAGCATAACCGCAACCATGCAATTTTCATGGGACTTGGTCTTCTTGCCTGCACCATTGGACTTGTCATGTTCATGAACTTTGCAGATGGCACCGTCCCCGAGAAGCGGGATCTAATACAGTGGGAACAGTCCGGAAGAATGGGACAGCAGCCGCAGCCAATTCAGATGGAGGTTCGTGAACGAGATTACTTCTGGACACCCGGCTTTATGTTCTATGCAATGTGGGTAGGCTTAGCATTTGCATCTCTCCTTCACTTCCTGCTTACAAAATATGGAGATCGCGTCAGAAAATACCTGCCGGTGCTGCTACTCTTAATTGCAGCCACGCCGGTCATACCGTTGACTCAAAACTTCACTTCGCGGACACGTGCCGGCAACTGGGTCGCCTTTGATTACGGCTATAATCTCCTGATGTCGTGCGACAGGGATGCTGTGTTGTTTACTAACGGCGACAACGACACCTTCCCGCTCTGGGCACTACAGGAAGCCTACGGAATCAGAAAAGATGTCCGCATTGTAAACTTAAGCCTTCTTAACACTGATTGGTATATAGAACAGCTTTTCGATAATAAGCCAAAACTCAATGTTCCAACTGTACTATTTGATGAAGGTTTCAGACCCAGACTTGTTTCAAAGCAGGATTTTGTCAAATATATAAACCACCAGCGGAATGGCCTGCAGCAACCGATGAAGGCACAGATATCAAAGTGGAAACTTGAAGTTGAGATCCCTCCTGCACAGAAGACCTCTTTCTTCCGTATTCAGGATTACATGATTATCAATATTGTTCACGGTGAAGCTGGAAACAGACCTATTAACTTTGCAGTCACAGTTTCAGACAACAATTATATGGGTCTTGCGCCCTATCTCCTTATGGATGGCCTTGTTTACCGCCTTATGCCGCAGGTTCAGAATCAGAGACTGGATATGCCGGCAACTCTCCATAAACTGGACAACATATACCGCTTTACAAATCTCGGTTCCAAGGATCTGCATCTTAACGAAGAAACCGAACGCCTTCTTTCCAATTACGCTGCTTGCTTCTTCGGCTATGTATATGAGGAAAGAGCAGTTCTTCAGGGACTTCGCGATCGTGAAAAGGTGCTTGTAAAAGAGATTGCCGATTTAGGAGCAGCAGGAAAGAGTGACCCATCTCTGCTTTCAGCTAAAAACAGTGAACTTACCGATCTTAAGGCAAAAATAGATGTATCCTTCAGCAACATGAAGCGTCAACTTGACCGCTGCGTATCTATCCTTCCGAAAGATTGGAGAGGCAGAATGCTCTCTGCACAGATGTTTGCCGGTGATAACCGCTTCGAACTTGCAGAGAAAGTTCTTACAGACGGAGTCAAGCTGACACCTGAAGAGTATATGATCCAGGTAAACCTCGGATTCCTTTACAGAGATATGAACAAGTCTAAAGAGGCGGTCTCTATCCTGGAGAAGGTTGTCTACGAGATGGATTCCGATTTCAAACAGATGAAACACAGAGAGACTGTCGGCGCAATAAGTGCACTGCTTGAAATGTACAGAGCGAATGGTTCCAAAGATAAGCTGAAAGCACTTCTGCAGAAATGGGTTGAAGCAAATCCAGGCGATCAGCAGTCACAACAGGAATTAATGAGGTTGTAAAAGTTTTGGATAAAAAGAAAAAGACAGCAGTAAAAACGGAACCGGTTAAAGAACAGAAAGAGTTCAATCTTTCTGTTAAGGCCGCTCTTGGCATTCTAGCCTCCCTTTTTGTTGTCTTTTATTTCCATCTGCTTACAGGCTCGGCATATCTATGGGAAGATGTCATCGAACAACACTATCCCAACCTCATTTACACAATGAGTGCATTAAAAGATGGTGCCTTTCCGCAGTGGAACCCTTATGTATTCGGCGGCATGCCTTACATGGCAGATATGCAGACAGTTCTTTTCTACCCGCCAAGCTGGATACTTTTTGCTATTGAATCAATGGGAGAACCGGGCGGATCAGCATACATGGTGTATATAGTTCTTCACGTTCTGCTCTTCGGCATTGGAATATTTTTCCTTACAAAGTCCTTTGGCGTATCAAAATGGGCGTCCCTATTTGCAGCCACAGGAGCGGCATTTTCCGGTTTTGTCAGTACACATATTATCCATCTGACCTTCCTTTATGTTGCCGCATGGTTTCCGCTGACTCTTTACTTCCTTAAAAAGGCTCTTGATGAATCATCTCTAAAGGATCTTGGTCTTGCTTCACTATTCGGAGGCATCTCCATTCTTGGAGGTTATGCCCAATATACTCTTTTCTGTTCTTATGTCTTTTTTCTTTACGCAGTTTACACACTCTATGTAAACGTAAAACTGAATAAAAAACCGTTCATTAAAACAGCAATTCATCTCTCAATTTTCTTCGGAATCTTTGTTGCTCTCTCTTACGGAATGGCGCTTGTACAGCTCTTTCCATCAATGGAACTGGCTAATGAAAGCGTCCGTACTAAAATGACCTGGGAACGCTCAATTGAAGCATCTCTGCCACTCTCCGGTCTTTTCTCTTTTCTAGCGCCAAAATTCTTCGGATTTGTAACAGGTTCAGGTGAAGGTTCACCATTCTGGGCAGGTAAAGGAATGCATCTCTTTTGGGAAACTGCCTGTTTTATCGGCATAATTCCGCTGATATTTATCGCAACAGCATTCAAGGAACTCAAGAAAAACCCGCTTTTTATTTTTCTATTGATTCTCAGCGGATTGGCTCTTCTCTTGATGCTTGGAGGCAATGGCCCTCTTTACAAAGCAGTGTTCAACTTTCTTCCCGGTTTCGGCTCCTTCCGCCACCCCAGCAGATTTGCCTTTGTCTTTCTTATTGCCATACTGCCCGCTGCAGCAATGGCAATGGATGTCATACTTACTTCCGGCAAATGTAGTGACGACTCAAATCGAAAAAACATATTTAAACGTGCTCTGATAATTACTTCTGTAGTAGCCGCTCTGATTATTTTTATCGGACTTTCACTTACCCCTGTTCGACCAGAAGAGGCATCAACTTCCAAGAATGCAATGCTTATCGCACTGCTATTCGCTGGGCTATCTTTAGGATCAATTAGACTGATATTATCAAACCCTTTTTCTTTTCTTGCGCCTGTGTCAGCAATCGCAATTCTCTTCATTGAACTTTATCTTTTTGGAAGCGCTTTCGGTCCTGCAAAGAATACCGGTAAAGATGCATATCCTGATACACCTCAGCTTACTGCTCTAAGCTCTGAAGCCGCAGCAAAACCATTCCGTTTTCAAGGTCGCATCTTCGAAGGTGAAGGCAAGGGCGTCAGGCTTTTCCCGCACCTTAACCTCGGTATGGTTTACAAAATAGCTACAGTTGAGGGATACAATCAGCTCCATCTTGGAAGACTGTCAAGATTTGTTCATGAAGTAGAACCGCAAAAAGCTATGGCAATGATGAATGTCCGATTCCGTGCAAGAACAGATGGTCGCGGTTTTGAAGTCGCACCTGAAAATGCATACAGACCCCGTTTCGCACTTTATCGGGATGTAAGAAGTGTTGGAGACAGCGTAAATTCAATGAAGGCGATTACAAATCCACTATTCAATCCTTTTATGAGTGCTGTTGTTGAAGAACCGCTGACGCTGTTATACGCACCTGCTGACTGCAATGTTGTTGACAAAATAAGATTAATTTCTTACAAGCCGGAAAGAATAGAATTGGAAGTAGCTGCCGGCACTAACGCCCTTCTTGTTGCTTCTGAATCATGGTTTCCAGCATGGCACGCAGAACTCGACGGTAAAGAGGTTCCAATACTTAAAGCTGACTTTCTTTTCCGCGGAGTTGAAATTCCTTCCGGAAACCACAAACTGACCTTTACATATCGCTCAGAAGCATTCAGCAAGGGATCAAAGGCCTCCCTTGCTGCACTCATAGTTACAATTGCACTTATAGCTGTCGGTACCATCCGCAGAAAAAAGCTACTTCATATTTCTGATTGATGACATTGCAGCTTCATGCCTTCCGCCGGTAACCTGAACAGGACAGCTGTAATCAATAAAAACTGTTCCGCCGCTGACAACTGTATATCTCCCCTTATCAAGATCTTTAAATTCAAACTGTCCATCTTCATCACAAACAACCCTGTCTATTTCTTTACCGCGGCTTAACAGCACCACCTCTGCCTGATAAACCGGGTCACCCGGCTGGAGGAGAGAACTTACCGCTGCGCTTATGATAGCACCACCGGGAATAGCACCTCCAAGTAACGATGCCCTTTGATTCTGATCTGGAATATCACCATTTTCGAAACCATTAGGCGATGTCATTACAAGGTCAGCAGCACCATCACCATCAAGATCGCCCACCCTTGTATATAGCGAGACATTTGACTTAGGGCTCCAGATTTTATCCAGCAACCCATCGTCATCACTGTCTGCGTCCTTAAAGTCAAGTTTAGAGGTATCAGCTGCAACAATAACCTGTAATGGCTCGAGACCTGTTTCCACTACACCAGCTAGATCAACTCGATCACTCGCCGCCTTATAGTAATCATATCCCTTTTTTGAGAGAAATGCGCCAATCAAACAGGCCACATAATTTCCAGCAGGAACATTATCAAACCAGAAATTTCCGCAACCATCTGTGACAGTCTCTGACAGCACTCTGCCAGTTGCCGGATCTTTCAGCGAAACAGTTAAACCCGCCACTCTATTTCCGTCATCGCACTCTTCTTTGCCGACAATACGCCCCTTACCCTGATATAGAGGATTTTGTCCACCCTTATTATTTTCTTCATACATGGGATTATTGGAAACGCTTCCAAGTGAAGAACTTACAAAGGTGCCCTCCTGCCCTATCAGTATAGGCTGATATTGACGTCTGCCTGTCGGCAAACCTTCAGAGGAAGATGACCTGACAAAAAGAGACATGGCCATACCTCGGGCATATGAAGCGGCAGCTGCTCCACCTCCTGCACCACCAGCCATTGCACCAACTGCCGAAATCGCGTTTGAACTTCCATTCGGAGATACATTATTTACTATTGGCGAAAGAGAAGAACTGCCCCATGCAACTCTTCCAACAATACGACCGACCGCGCCACCGCCACCAGAAACAGCACTCCTTTTTCCTGTGGGTAAGCCGCTCATCTGATCACGCGGGCTGACTATACCTGAATAATGACTCCTTTTACCGGTTGGTAAACCGCTCGCTACATCCCTGGGACTTATGGAACTTCTCTTACCCGATGGTTGACCTACCCCATAGGAATTGAATGACTTTGACAATCCGGCACTTACAGAAATGAATTTATTCTCTCTCTTTTCCTCTGTCTCTCTTGGAGTTTCTGAAGTTATGGAACTACTGCGCAGCTTAATAGATGAACTTGAACTGCTATAATCTCCACTCACTACAAAATGCACCGATTGTGTTACTGGATATGATATAGATACACTGCCGGCAAAACCTGGAACAAACCTATCCCCTCCCGGCTCAAATTTGTAAAGCGTACCCTTACCAACCACCTGACCATCTGCAGTAACTGTTCCAAGGCTACCGATTGTAACCGATCCTGGATTATTAAGAAAAAGGCCGGCCTGAAGATCGGCTGCAACCTGCAAAGAGGAGCCAAACTTGAAAGAGGGACCCAAAACCCAATAAGCACTGAATGGTTTTGTTGAAACTATGCTCTTCGAAGCCTCCTGAATTTTACGTAAGGTGAAAAAACTGTCGTTAGCAAATGTCGATAGTGCGTCCTGATCGAGTGCACCTGTAACTATTCCTGTCGAAAATGAAAAGCCTGCATATCCTTTAAAATAACGGGCAAAAAACTTTGTAGCTGAACTGTTTGTGCGAAAAAGCTCATTTTCACCGCTTTTTTGCGCTAAGGCCGTACCGGAAGCTACACCAAATGACCAGGAATTGCTGTTTTGAGTCAATCCTATGGTGTATAGGAGCAATGTATACAATAATATATGTCTCATGTTTGTACCCTCTTTCAATGAACAAATTTAGGCCAGTCTGTAAGGATACAAACAATCAGGACAAAATTCAACTACTATTTTAGTAGGAAATTGTTTTTATGTATCATTTTGTGTTGTTTTGTACACAAATAACGTATGATTTTGTGTAATAATCAGCATTAATAAGGTGGTATTTTGTGCGTAAAAATAAGCAATGCTATAAACTAAGTCACTTAAGCCAAACAAATAACTAGATTTTGCATATGAAAATTGGATTTAGTATTTGCCTCCTTTTCTTGCTCTTTCCAGAGCTACATGCTGATAATCCAACTGTATCACAAGAAGCATTAAGGTCACATGTTGAGGCATTAACATCCCTACCCGTACCGAGAAACTTCAGCAACATGAACTCATTAAAAGCCTCCTACCGATATATAACTGACCAATTTGATTCTGTCGGATTAGAACCGATACTACACAAATTCAAAATTGGATCTGATACCTTTGTAAACATAATAGGAACAATAAATCCTGAAAAAGAGGAAATAATCGTTATTGGTGCTCATTACGATGTATGCGGAGACCAGCAGGGAGCTGATGATAATGCATCCGGTGTTGCAGGACTGATCGAATTGGCAAAAATTCTGAGTGCTCATAAATCAGATATAAAATATCAAATACAATTTGTCGGCTGGACAAATGAAGAGCCTCCATTTTTCAAAACTCCGGGAATGGGAAGCTATCAACATGCAAAGCTCCTGCACTCCATGGGTAAAAAAGTAAAACTGGCAATATCCCTCGAGATGATTGGATACTTTACAGATTCCTCAACACAGGAATATCCGACGTTTTTAATGAAACCATTCTATCCTTCGAAAGGAAATTGGATCGCAGCAGTTTCGAACTTCGGATCAAGATCTTATTTATCAAAAGTTAAAAAAGCCATAAATAAAAACACAGATATATATTGTAGAACGCTATTCGCTCCAAAATCTGTTGTCGGCATAGACTTTTCAGACCACTGGAGTTATTGGCAATTCGGTTATGATGCGATTATGATTACCAATACATCTTTTTATCGCACCCCTCATTACCATAAGAAAACGGATACACCTGAAACGTTGGATTACATACGAATGGGTGAAGTAGTAAAAGGTGTTGCTTATTTTATAAAAGACTTAAATTAAAAAAGGAAAATCTATGACGAAATTGCAAAAATACAATCAGATAATTATAGCCGTTTTTGGCACTATTGCTATTATTGGCGGAATAATTGGAATTCTATATATACTCTTAGAGGTTTTTTCTTCCGACAACACAAACAACTCAGCATTATTGACGGAAGAAAAAGTACAAACGCTATCTAAAGAGAACCTGATACAGCAGTATCCTGTATTCGAACCGCCTATTCTTCTCGATTCAGCCAGCAGTCTCTATCTCTTCCCCATTTCTCATTTGCTCCTAAAAGATCCTGTGGAAGCGAAAAATGGTCGTTCTTTAGGTTTTTCTAAAGATTTTGCCCCACCATATTATGATCACATGTCTAGTTACTCTGAACACTATAGACTAAATGGTAATTTTAACAATTTTGCTATTTCACACGACGGTATTACTCCTGAAAAACTTCTCTTTAACTTTAAGATCAACTTATCAAGTGCGGAATTCAACAAAGAGATATATCCAAAAATTATTTTCCACGGCTCACAATTCGATTCAAACAAAGATGGTGTGATTGATTATCAGGATTTCAAAAATCTTTACATATATAATCTAAACAATAACTCAATTACTCCTATAACCAAAGAAAACTCAACAGTTATCGAATGGCAGACTTCAAATGATAGTGATTTTCTTATAATTAAATACGGCTCAGACATTAATAATGACGGCGAATTTGATTCAAGCAAAGAACCTTCTTTACTATTTAAGTATTCATTATCGACCGGGAAGCTCTCCAATGTCTTTTCTGATTCTTTAATAGAAGAAATTGAGAATGGGCTTAATGGACAAAAATAACTATAGGTACAGAGCATGTTAATCACACATCTAATCGGAAAACGATTCAAAGACAAACCAGCCGAAGCCAGTTTCATCAGCCATTCAATTCTGCTTCGCGGTGGATATATACGTCAGGTATCTAATGGCATTTACTCTCTACTCCCTTTGGGTCTTAGGGTAATAAGAAAAATAGAGAATATCATCCGTGAAGAGATGGTAAAGGTGGGCGGACAGGAGGTCCTTATGCCTGTTGTCCTTCCTCGCGAACTTTGGGATGAGTCTGGCAGATACGACAGCATCGGTTCCGAACTTCTCCGCTTCAAAGATAGAACTGCCCATGACATGGTACTTGCCATGACACATGAAGAGGGTGTGGTACATTTATCAAGAAACGAAGTGAACAGCTACAAAGATTACCCATTCATGCTTTTCCAAATTCAGACAAAATTCCGTGATGAACCCCGCTCACGAGGTGGACTCATTAGAGTACGCGAATTTACAATGAAGGATGCATATTCATTTCATAATACTGACAATGATCTCCAGAACTATTACGACAAATGTGCTGAAGCTTACAGTAAAATCTTCTCACGAGCTGGATTACCGCAGGTTGCTAAGGTGGAGTCAGACTCCGGAATGATGGGAGGACGCGTCGCACATGAGTATATGCTCCTTGTAGATTCCGGCGAAGACACAGTTGTAAAATGTGACTCCTGCGATTACGTTTCCAACCTCGAAGTGGCAACAAGTAAGAGAGAGAAAAAAAGCGAAGAACCTCTGCCATTACAGCTTGTTCATACTCCGGAAAAGAAAACCATAGAAGAGGTATCCGACTTCTTAAAAGTTCCAAAAAGTAAATTAGCGAAAGTTGTGATTTACGAAGGAGATTCTAATGCGGTGCCTGTTATTGCAGTCATACGTGGCGATCTTGCTGTAAATGAATCCAAAATTTCAAAACTGATGGGAGTAGCGCCAATCGCTGCTACTGAGAAAACAATCCAGACTATCGGAACAGTCGCCGGGTTTGCCTCAGCAATGAACGTTTCAAACTGCCGTATTATTATTGACTATTCAGTAATTGATTCCTCAAATCTGGTTTGCGGAGGCAACAAAACTGATTATCATTACCTGAACTTCAACGCTGAACGCGATGTTCCAGTATTTGAAACTGCAGATATTGCAACAGTAACAGAAAACAGCATGTGTCCCAAATGCAGCGGTATCCTGCAATTTAAGAGAGGAATAGAAGTTGGAAACATTTTCCAGCTTGGCACTAAGTATACAGAAAAGATGGGAATGCGCTATCTTGACAGTGAAGGACAATCTAAAACTCCAATCATGGGCTGCTACGGAATTGGTGTTGGCCGGCTTATGGCTTCAATTATTGAAGCTTCACATGACGATTATGGCCCTATATGGCCATCTTCAGTGGCGCCATTCTCTGTTCATATAATAACAATCGGACTAAGCGATAAACAGCTAGAAGAATTTTCTGATCCTGTATATGAATCATTGAAGAGTGAAAAGATTGAAGTCCTTTATGACAACCGTGATGAAAGAGCAGGAGCAAAGTTTGCAGATGCTGACCTTATCGGCGCACCGCTAAAACTAATTTTCGGAGGCAAAAATTTTGAAAGCAAAATGGTCGAATGGAAGCGTAGAGATGGGAAAGATAAAGGGCTCTGTAAAGTGTCAGAGATAATGGATATTTTAAAGTCAATTTAGTTGATTATCAGAAAACTGCTGACTCAGTGTTCTAGATGCAAAAATCCATAGAATCTTTTTATGCCCTTTCAATGATGGCAAAATCTTTGAATAATACCCTGCCCCATCGCAACCGCCATATATCGGAAATCTGTATACCGGCATACCGGAGAGTAAATTAATTCTGGAACCTATATCCGCACCGACGCTTTGCCAATGCATTGAAAAGCTGTCACCGAGCAAGAGAAGCGAAGAATCCTGAAGAGTACCACGCGGTTCCGGATTTATTGTAAGCGTCATTGTATCAATCAAGGTTGTATCGCCAATTATTCTGGCGCAATCTCCATTGTACAAAAATGTTTTTGTTTCTGATTTTACAGATTCTTTAAGGTTAAGTCCTAATGTATTGATAATCGCTCTGGCAGCCAAATCAATTCCTCTGTCGTTCCAGTGGGTATCGAAGCGTGTAAAGAGTTTTGGAAATCGTTTCTCGCCGAATGTGGTTGCCAAATCAACAACATGAACTTTACGATTCTTAATTTCATCTTGAAAATTCTTAATACGCTCAAGAAACACATTACGGGAACAGCCCGGCAGCTCTTCCGGATACAATTCCTCTTTAGATGGAACGATTGCTACGTAAAGATCGATACCCTGTTTTTTAAGCGAATCTGAGAAAGCTGCTATAACAGCAGCATTTTGTGCAACTGGCCACTTATCAACTATAGATTTCAGATTATCCTTAAAGAAGAGTGTCCCTTCTTTATTCTTAACCACTTCAGAACTATTCCGACAAAGCAGTATCACAGAAATATCAGAAAACATATGTGATGCATGAACTGTCCACCTACGGTTCAATGCAATATATGATAGACATAATAGTATTACTGCCACAGTTATCAGTAGAATGGACAACAGAATAATTCTATTCTTCATAGTAGATTCTAAAGTAGCTTATAAAAATTATACCAGCAACAATATCTATAGATTTATCTGATAAGAGATAGCTTAGACTGAATTGATGATTTACCGTTTTTAAGGCGTGCAACGTAAACACCTGATGGTAGTGAAGAGGCGTTAAATAGTGTTTTACCTATACCTGCCTTGACATCTTTATGATAGACTAATCGACCTGTTGCGTCATAAACGTTCAGGCTACCATTTACCGGTGCGTTATAATAAATGGATGTATTGGACATAAATGGATTTGGACTGGCCAACAGCATTGCAGACTTCGAGTGAGATAAAACATTTCTTTCGCTTGATGCATCTGTTGAATCAATGAGTGTGAAGGTAGGATAATACGTATTATTGTCCCATGGATTGCTACTCCACGCTTGTTTGTCACCTATATATTCTATTCCTATAGCTGCAAATATTCCTATCTCTGTACTATCAGACATTGTAATTTCTTCTGTACCGAAACTGAACTTGAAAGACTTTATTGTATTGTCCCTACAGACTATCGTTTTTTTGAATTTGAATTCATATACAGGAAGTGAATCTTGTCTATTGCCATAAGTCTTACATTTTCCAAACATATTGGAATTTTGAAAAAAAATCGAATGAGCAGAATAGGTCCAGAGACTACCATCTGAACAAACATAAAAAGAATATCCCATCGAAGGACCACCATAATTAAGTCTCATGTTATCAGCACTTCCAGCCCAACCGGTTGTTCTGACAATATAATCTGTATCACTTGTCACATAGCATAAGCCGTATATCCAACCAGTATCATTATCTGAAAATCCAAGATAGACCTTATATTGAAACCAGGAAGGAGTCCACGGTGGAATTGAGACCGATCTTGCCGTTACGTTATCATCCGAATGAAGTGAATCTATGAAATACTCCTCAGTCCACTCTTTGTGGTCACCATCAATTACAATATCAACTCCTGCTGGCAGCTTCTTTATTTTATACTGCGAAGGCGCAGCACCTGCAAGAGTAGAGAGTATTATTACAATTGCGGAAATGACAAGAAATACTTCCCCCCTTTTTTGCTCTGAAAAAAGGGGGGCAAGGCGATGCACCGAGCCTGTCGAGGTGGGGGTTTTAACCATTACTCACCCAAACACAACACGACCACCGACAATGGTCATATATGGCTTACCTGTAAGTTCCATTCCTGCAAAGGGGGTATTGCGTGCTTTGGACTTGAATTTTGACGCATCTACAACCCACTTCTCATCAGGTTTGAGAATAGCTACATCAGCAGGTGCACCTGCTTTAAGTGTACCACCATCAACTTTAAGAATCTTCGCCGGATTGACCGACATAAGTTCGACTAGCTTCGACGGAGTGATTTTACCTGTGTGAACCATCCGTGTCATCATTACGCCGAATGACGTTTCAAGGCCGATCATTCCATTCGGAGCCTGATCATATTCCTGATCCTTCTCGTCAACAGTGTGAGGAGCGTGGTCGGTTGCAATGGCATCAATTGTACCATCTTCAATACCCTTCATCAATGCCTCGATATCAGACTCTTCGCGTAAGGGAGGATTGACTTTATAATTTGGATTGAAGGTTTCAACAACTGAATCTGTGAGTGTTATATAATGAGGAGCAGTTTCGCAGGTTACCTTTACGCCGTCTGCCTTCGCTCTTCTTATGATATCAAGAGCACCTTTTGTGCTGACATGTGCTATGTGTATTCTGGCGCCTGTCTCTTTTGCAAGCATGATATCACGACTTGTTATTACCTCTTCGGCGGAGCGTGGAATTCCT
>JAEUSG010000264.1 GCA_016788315.1 Fibrobacterota bacterium
TCCTTTCTGAAATCTGTAGGCGAAAAATATGGTATGGGTTTCTGGAAGCCGGGTGCAGGAATCATTCATCAGATCATCCTTGAAAACTATGCGTTCCCTGGCGGCATGATGATCGGTACAGACTCTCACACTCCAAACGGCGGCGGTCTTGGCATGGCTGCCATAGGTGTTGGCGGAGCAGACGCTGTAGACGTTATGGCAGGAATGCCATGGGAGCTAAAATGGCCATCGGTTGTAGGCGTACGCCTTAAAGGCAAGTTAAGCGGCTGGGCATCGCCGAAAGATGTTATCATCCACCTGCTTGGCCGTCTAACAGTAAAGGGCGGCACAGGAAAGATTTTTGAATATTTTGGCGAAGGGTGCGAAACACTCAGCTGCACAGGTAAAGCTACTATTACAAACATGGGTGCTGAGCTAGGTGCTACATGTTCAATCTTCCCGTTTGATGCCAAAATGGCTGCTTTCCTTCGTGCTACAGGCCGTGATGATGTGGCCAAGCTTGCTGAAGCCGGCAGCGCAAATCTTAAGGCTGATTCTGAAGTTTCGGCGAAACCGGAATCCTATTACAGCGAGGTTATCGAGGTTGACTTATCAGCACTTGAACCGCATATTGCAGGACCGCACACACCGGATCTTGTACGTCCACTTTCGAAGTTCAAAGAGGATGCGCTGGCAAACGGATATCCGGTTGAACTTTCTGCGGCACTAGTCGGTTCATGCACAAACGCCTCCTACGAAGATATCGCGAGAGCGGCAAGTGTTGCGGATCAGGCAATTAAAGGAGGACTCAAAGCAAAATCGCTCTTTTATATAACCCCGGGATCAGAGCTTGTTTACGAAACAGTAAAACGTGACGGACACCTTGAAAAGCTTGAAGCGATCGGCGGAGTTGTTCTGACAAACGGCTGCGGACAGTGCATAGGTCAGTGGAATAGAACAGATCCGGCAAAGGATAGAAAAAACACCATTATTACCACCTTTAACAGGAATTTTGCACAGCGTAACGATGGAAGTCCCCATACACTTGCCTTTATCTCAAGCCCCGAAGTTGTTACCGCAATGGCAATTGCCGGTAGTATATCCTTCGATGATCTGAAACTGGCTATCCCATCCGGTGATGAGCTGCCGGTAAATGGTTTTGTAAATGTAACAGGCGGACTCATTGAAGCAGCTGACGGAGCTAAAAAAGAGGTCGTAGTCGATCCAAAGAGCGACAGACTTCAGCTTCTTGCACCATTTAAAGCATGGGATGGTGAAGATATCTCAAATCTGCTGATTCTTCTTAAAGCAAAAGGCAAATGCACAACAGATCATATCTCACCGGCAGGTAAATGGCTTAAATTCAGAGGCCACCTTGACAACATAAGCAACAACGCATTTACCGGTGCAATAAATGCATTTACCGGCGAAAAAGGAGCAGGAACAAACGTACTTACAGGTGCAAAAGGGCTTGCCTATCCCGAAATTGCCCGTGATTACAAGGCGAAAGGTTATGGCTGGATTGCAGTAGGTGATGAAAACTACGGCGAAGGCAGCAGCCGCGAACATGCTGCTATGTGTCCCCGTTTCCTGGGGGCTCGTGCAGTAATAACAAGAAGCTTTGCAAGAATTCACGAGACAAACCTCAAAAAACAGGGTGTGATGCCATTTACATTTGAGAATCCGGCAGATTATGAAAAAATCCGTGAGAATGATAAAGCGGCTCTTAAAGGGTTGAAGGGACTTACACCGGACTCAAAGGTAGTTCTCGTTCTGACACACGCTGATAACAGCGAAGAGACAATTCCTCTAAAACACACTTTGTCAGCGCAGCAGATTGAATGGATAAAATATGGTTCTGCATTAAACAGAATTGCTGCCGAAAATAAAGCATGAAAAGTGGAAGAGTGCCTGTAATCCTTCTGCCTGGGGAAATTACCGCCACAAAAGGGTATCTGCGGTTCATTCAGCTTATGCCCGCGCTCATCAAACAGTGCGGGCCGGTGGAAGTATTTATCCCCGGTAAGTTTAAGCGAACCCTGCACGAAGAATACAGGTCAGATTTTCTTAAGGCATTAGCTGCAAGCCCGTTTAAGAAACGACTAAAACGGGAACAGCTTGATTATGCGAATGCAGACATTGTCGTTTTACCATTTGAAGCGGGTAGAAGCATTGTTGAATTCAATGCCGCGGTAAAGTCAGGTAAGCCGCTGATCTGTTCAGACCTCCTAATCTTCCGGAAGGCAGCAGCAGGGAAAAAGAGGGTCACAATAATTGACAATGAAGAGAAACTTATTTCCGCGATAGCAAAGCAATTGAAGGGGTTATAGACCAATGAGAAGCAATGTTATCATAATTCATTGCCATGATCTTGGTGATTACCTGGGCATATACGATTCATCACTAAATACACCAAATATTGATACAATCGGCAGGGAAGGGGTTGTTTTCAATAATCACTTTGCTACAGGAACTGTCTGTTCACCCAGCAGAGGTTCACTTACGACCGGCTGTTATCCGCACACGCACGGATTGATGGGGCTTGTCCACCGGGGTTGGGAACTCAATGTTGACAAATGTCATCCGCTACCGGAAACGTTAAGAAAGAATGGATATCAAACAGCACTTTTTGGTGTTCAGCATGAACACTGGGATCCGAAGCGGCTTGGATATGATTATGTCGACCCTGTTCACCCACATCTTTCGGACAAAGTTGCTGATGCTTTCTGCTCCTGGCTTAATGAACGCAAACAGAGCAGTCTACCATTTTTTGCAAGTGTTGGTATATTTGAACCGCATAGGTTTTCGATAAATCCCTCTCATTTCAGACGGGAAGGCGTATTTGCCGCTGTCGAAGATTCCCGTTTGCGGGTTCGTCCCTCTTTGCCGGATATTCCGGAGATAAGAAAGGACCTGGCCGATTTTTACGGTGCTGTTGAATACGTTGACAAACAAGTAGGCACTATTCTGGAAAATCTCAAACGTTCTGGGTTAGATAAAAACAGCCTGATTGTTTTCACAACGGATCATGGGGCCTCGTTTATCCATTCAAAAGGGACCCTTTATGATGGCGGGGTTAAAGTGGCTATGCTGATAAAACATCCGGATCTGCCTAAAGGGATTAGGGTTGATTCACTTTCAAGCCATGTTGATTTCGTTCCTACAGTTCTAAATATTCTTGGAATAGATTCACAAAACGAAGTGGAAGGAATTAGTCAGCTTCCTGTAATCACCGGCAACAAAGGCGCAGGACGTGATTTCGTATTCGCAGAGAATAATTATACAAACTCCTTCGATCCGGGTAGAATGGTCAGAAATGCAAAATGGAAGTACATAAGAAAAGGAAACAGGACATCTGTTTTTGACAACCAGATACCTGAAATTGAACTTTCAATAGCTGATTTTCGTAAAGTAAAAGAGGTGTTTGACTTTTACACCAGCGAGCGCTCCCTTGAAGAACTCTATGACCTTGAAAACGATCCGGGAGAACTTACAAATCTTGCCGATGATCCAAATTATATTGCTGTATTATCAGAAATG
>JAEUSG010000357.1 GCA_016788315.1 Fibrobacterota bacterium
TTTCTGTCTGATTTGCTGTAATAGAGAGCTTTGACATATAATAAGCATCAGCGTTTGGATAACTATCAAGATGGTCGGGAGTTAGATTAAGAATTGCTGCAGCTTTTGGATGGAAATCAATAACTGTATCAAGCTGAAAACTGCTGACTTCAGCAACTAATACATCACCTGACGAAAGCCCTTCTATTTCATTTGAGAGAGCCATTCCAATATTTCCGCCAACCCTAGACTTAAACGAAGCTGTTTTAAATATTTCTCCAAGAAGGGAGACTGTTGTGCTCTTTCCGTTACTGCCGGTAACAGCAACAATATCAGCCGGAGTTAAGCCTGAAGCAAGTTCCAGTTCGCCTATAACTTTAATACCTCTCTTTTTGGCCTCTAAAAGTATTGGTGCCTTCATAGGTACACCAGGACTTACAACAAACAGATCGGCATCATATGCTCTTTCAGAATGGGCTGTTGTTTCAAAATCAATGTTGTTTGTCTTCAGCTGAGACAAAAAAGCCGCATCAGGTTTACCTGCATCAGAGCCAAACACTATGGCCCCTTGCTTTTTAAGAAGAAGTGCAGCAGCCACCCCGCTTCTTGCAAGTCCGATTACAGTTACTTTTTTCCCCTGATAGTTCATCTTCTTTTTCCTTATGTCAACGCAGCTTAAATGTTGAAAGTGAAAGCAGCGCAAACAGTATTCCAAGAATCCAGAAACGGGTCACAATTTTATTTTCCGGCCAGCCAAGCAGCTCAAAATGGTGATGCAGCGGAGACATTCTGAATATTCGCTTTCCAGTACCTGTTCTGTATTTTGTCCACTTAAAGTATGTGACCTGGATAATAACGGACAGCGCCTCTCCTATAAAAATTGCAGCTACAGAGATAAGCAGCAGCTCCTTCTTTGTCATAAGAGCAACAGCACCAAGTGCTGCTCCGAGAGGCAGAGAACCAACATCTCCCATAAACACAGAAGCCGGGTTGGCATTGAACCACAAAAAACCGAGACATGCACCAACCATTGCGGCGCAAAACACTGTCAGTTCGCCAGAGCCTTCAACAAAAGGCACCATGAAATATGATGCAAATTTCGAATTTCCTGATACGTAGGCTATAGCAGCAAAAGCAAGAAAGGCAATGGCCGAAAGACCAATTGCAAGCCCATCAAGACCATCTGTAAGATTAACTGCATTTGATGTATATGTAATAACGAAAACAACAACTGGTATGAATAGTATCCCCCAGTCAATACTGGCATTTTTAAGGAATGGAACCGAAGTCACTGTAGCAATAGGACTGTTGGCCAACGGCCAGTACAAAAGTGCGAATCCAACCACAAGCCCCAGCGTAATCTGACCTATCATTTTATATCTGGCAATAAGACCGCTCTTCATCTTCTTGATTACTTTCAGATAATCATCTATAAAGCCGATAATTCCCATCCATAGAGTAACAACCAGAACCAGAATGATGTATGGATTATCCAACCTTGCCCAAATGAGAGTGGGTACAATCGCTGCAGTCAGAACGATAATACCTCCCATTGTTGGTGTTCCGCTCTTCTTTAAATGGGTCTGCGGGCCATCTGTTCTGATTGTTTCACGAATCTGCATCGCCTGAAGCTTCCTGATTATCCACGGACCAACGATAAAAGCGATAAGCAGAGAAGTGATTGCCGCATAGGCTGAGCGGAATGTAATGTACCTAAATACATTAAAGCCTGAGAAAATATCACTGAGCGGATAAAGCAGACTGTAAATCATTTTCCTTTTCCTTTGATTATTGCTTCATACACCTTTTCAAGTTTCATGCTGTGAGATCCCTTTATAAGAAGTGCATCACCTTTTTTGAGCGACGATAGTATAACCGGTACAGCATCAAGACCAATGTTGAAATTATAGGTATTTTTAAGACCAGCACTTTCTGCACCTTCTGCTATCTTCTTTCCTCCATCACCAACTGTTAACAGAACATCTATGCCATTCTTTGCGGCAAGCTTCCCAATCTCTCGATGAAAGCTCTCTGATTTTGCTCCTAACTCACCCATAGTTCCAAGCAAAGCAATTTTACGTTTGAAAGAGTTGTCAGAGCCAAGAAGAGATATTACATTTGCAACCGAGTCTGGATTAGCATTATAGCAATCTGCTATAACTGTTGCTCCTGACACTACAGCTCTTTCCATTCTATTCTCAGGAGCTTTTATCTTCTTTAGAGCCGTTGCGCCATCTTTAATGGAAATCCCATATCTTTTTCCTGCAGCAAGAGCTAACAATGCATCTGCAGCTGCACCAATACCGGGAATATTAAGATTGACAGCACTATTTCCTGCAAGGAATGTGCTTCCGGATAGAAGTGTCGTTTTATATTTTGAACCGCAAAGATATCTGCCCTTGGTGAAACCAGTAATCAACTTCTGAACTTTTTTCTTCGGCTTATACGACAGAAGCAGATCATCATCACCATTCACGATCAAGGTGCCATTATTCGGCATGCCGGCTAGAATTTCCATCTTTGCTTTAAGAACACCTTTTCTATCCTTAAGAAATTCAAGATGACTTCTGCCGATATTTGTAATCAGTGCTGTTTCAGGCTGTGCATATAGTGACAGTTCCTCAATCTCGCCGAAATGATTTGTTCCCATCTCAAGTACTGCAATATCATGCTGCTTACCTATTCTAAATACGGTTAGTGGCAGGCCTATTCTATTGTTGAAATTACCTTCTGTAGCGAGAACATTGAATTTTCTGGAAAGGACTGCAGCAGTCATGGCGCGTGTTGTAGTCTTGCCATTACTTCCTGTGATTGCAACAACTGGAATATTCATTGCCTTTAAATGCGCTTTTGCCATTCTAAGCATAGCAAGAACAGTATCTTCTACAACAGCAAAGGAACCTTTGATCTTTCTGTTTTTATCAAACCAGCCTTTATTGACAATGATAAGTGATGCTTTTGAAGACAATGCTGCATCAATAAAGCTATGAGCATCATGATTCTCGCCCTTAATCGCTACAAAGACATCACCGGCTGCAACTTTTCTGCTATCTGTAACGAAATTAGCACCAGATGCAGAAAGTTTACCTACTCCGTAAAGTTCAGCCCCGGAATATTCAGGAATATCTTTAATTCTTATGGCCATATATTTCCTCTAAAGCGGCTCTTGCCTCTTCGCGATCATCAAAATGGTTCTTTACTTTTCCTACAATCTGATATGTTTCATGCCCTTTTCCTGCAATTACAAGACAGTCACCGGGGCGTGCAGATTTAACTGCAGTTTTTATTGCCTCTCTCCTGTCCGCGACAACAGTAAATTTTCCGGTTCCAGAAAACCCTGTTTTTATTTCGTCGATAATTGTGTCCGGACTCTCTGTTCTAGGATTGTCAGATGTCAGAATGGTGAAATCTGCATATTTCTCAGAAATGGCCCCCATCAAAGGGCGTTTACCTTTATCACGATCTCCGCCGCAGCCGAATACTGAAATAAGTTTACCCTTTGTTATTTCGCGTGCGGCCCGTAATACATTGTCAAGAGCATCAGGCTTATGTGCATAGTCAACAATCACTGTAAATGGCTGCCCCGCATTTACTGCCTCAAACCTGCCTGAAACTGATTTTAGTCTCTCTATACCTTTAACAATGTTTTCTCCGCTGTAACCAAGACCTGTTGCAGCTGCGACAACTGCCATAATATTGTAAATATTAAATGGCCCTTTAAGTGCTGTATTAATGGTAAGAGGGCCGGCAGGTGTCGCAAGTTCGATTATCATTCCATCACCAGACGGTATAACATTCAGCGGCTTAACGAGTGCTTTGTCAGATTTAATGCCATATGTTATTACGCCGGCAGTTGAAGCCTTGATGAATTTCGAAGCATTTGCATCATCAATGTTAATTGCTGCAACTCCGCTGCTTTTTAGTCTATCTCTGAAGAGAATACACTTACTGTCAATATAATCCTCTTCTGTAAGATGAAAATCCATATGATCACGGCTGATATTTGTAAATATTGCAGCATCAAAATCTAAAGCATGAACTCTCTTCAGTTTCAGAGAGTGAGAGGATACTTCCATAACAGCATGTTTTGCACCATTCTTTACTGCCTTTTCAAGGAGCGAATGGAGCGTAAATGCTTCTGGAGTTGTGTTAGCAGAATCAACCGTTTCACCATTTATAAGATGCTGAATTGTACCAATAACGGTAGATGGTCTCTCTTCACGCATTATTGAATCCATGAGATAACTTACAGTCGTTTTACCGGAAGTTCCCGTTATTCCGCATATTGTCAAACTTTTCTCTGCACCATTAACAATATTGGAAGAAGCTATAGCCATTGCTTCACGGCCATTTACAGCTTTTATAACTGTACAGCCTGCTTTATCAGTATCGACATTGCTATCAGCACTGACAACAGCATATCTACACCCTCTGGAAACGGCATCAGGAATAAAAGCAGCGCCATCCAGCTTTTCACCTTTAAGAGCGAAGAATAAAGAACCGGCACCGCATTCAGAGGATACACATGTAACAGCTGTTACGTCCGCATCCTGCGGTATCTCTCCTGAATACTTTATACCGTTAAGTACCTTTGTCAGTTTCAATTCATTATTCCTTTAGCAGAGGACTGCCGTCTTTTTCACTGTATGCTCAATATTAAAAACAGAACTTAATTGCGATATTTCCAAAAGATCCTGAATGAGTTCATTAGGATTGCGAAGTATCAATCTTCGGATGAATGGTGCATAAACACGGCGCAACTCAGCAAGCATATTGATAAAATCAGTACCTGCAAAATCGGCTTCTGTAAGATCTACAACAAAGGATTTCACTGAGCTAATCTCTTTAAGCTCAGTTTTTAGAGATGTAAGTTCGTGACGATTGATGTCTCCGAACACCCGGACCGTTTTTCCGGCTTCTCTTTTTTCAACAGTTATATTCATGGGACCCCTCCCGAAAAATGGTTTCTATATTTTAGTTAGCCAGCCTCCAAAACGCATACTGTGTTTCTCTCACTGGCAGTTCCCGGTTCAGGGATCTGTCTGAGCACTCTGCCTTCACCGGTTATCTTTACCTGGATTCCATTAAAGAGCAGCGTTTTTACCGCATCACGCAGAGACAACCCCATAACGTCAGGAATAGTCGCTGCATGTCTTTTAACAATAGTAGTATCTGTCATAATCTGCAGTGTAATAACACTGCCCTTTAGTACCTCTGCACCTTTTTTTACAGATTGCTTCTGTATAGTATCTCCCTGTCCCTCAAGACAGATCCTTACACCGGCCAGTTCAGCCATGCTTATTGCAGATTCAATATCCAGTTTGCGGAAATCAGGAACGATTGTTTTTTCAACCGACGGTTCAACAGAGGTAAAATTCCTTCCGAATATCTGCGCACCATACGGAAGGTTCTGCGAATGAAGTATTCTTGTTACAGCCTCTCTGAAAACTGGACCAGCCGTTGTACCGCCATAGTAGGCACCCTGCGGTTCGTCCAATATTACCATACAAAGAAGCTTTGGAGCTTCTGCAGGAAAAAATCCTGCAAAAGAGGCTACATATTTACCGTTTACATATCGACGTGAAACAGGATCAATTTTTTGTGCAGTTCCGGTTTTACCGGCAACCGTTACTCCGGAAATTCTGGCAAGTGTGCCTGTACCGGAATCACTTTCTACAACAGCCATAAGACACTGGGTAAGCCGTTTTGCTGTTTTCTCTGAGACAACACGCCTGATTGGACGGACAGGAACATCCTTGACAAGTCGCCCATTATCATACATTCCGGAAACAACACGTGGCAGCAGAAGAATTCCGCCATTTGCGATAGCGCAATATGCAGCTCCCATCTGAATAAGGGTTGTTCCGATTTCCTGCCCCATAGATATTGTAACAAGAGTACGACCTGACCATTTTTCCACTGGCTTGAGCAAACCAGCTTCCTCTCCAGGGAGGTCGATACCTAGCTTCTGACCGAAACCGAAGTTCCTAACATATTTGTAATAGGTTCTTTCGCCTAGCGTCATGGCAATTTTAGCAAAAGCAACATTACTTGAAACAGCAACAGCCTGTCTGAAAGTTAAATCTCCATGTGCGTGAGCGTCTTTTATAACCTGATTATAAATATGAAACTGACCGCCATCGGTTGTAATTACATCTTCTTCGTTATAAGCATTTTCTTCCAGTGCGGCAGCCGCAGCAATAATCTTGAACGTTGATCCAGGCTCATAAACCATTCCTATTCCATTATTTCTCCAACCGGTTTCAGAAGGTTTTATAAAGAAGTTAGGATCAAAGAAAGGGTAACTTGCCATTCCAAGAACATCGCCTGTGAATGGATCCATTATGATAATTGCACCGCCAGCTGCCTTGGTATTGTTTATTCCGTTCTGCAGGCATGATTCTAGAATTTCCTGAACATCTACATCAAGAGTAAGTTTTACAGAAAGCCCGCCTACCGCTTCCTTGACAGGCAGATCAGGTTCATAAACTCGTCTGGCTTTAGCATCCTGCCTCGCAAGTGCCCAGCCGGCCTCTCCGTATAGCTCTCTGTCAAAGCCGAACTCTACTCCGCCAAGGCCATATCCATCACGGCCTACAAATCCGATCATGTGGCCAGCTGTTGTTTTTAGAGGGTAGAGCCTTTTCAGTGATCTTTTAGGAGGAGTGCCTCCATTGCTGGAAATTATCTTCGATAGCTGGATTCTGTTGACACTATCCAGCGCCATATTTACAGCCAGACATACTCCATCACGATCAAATATACGGCCGCGATCAGGCATAATGTTTACTTCACGGAGACTCTGAATCTCTCCCATACGAGCATAAAATGGCGCTCTAACAACCTGAATAAGGAAAAAACGGCCAAGAAGCAAAGCGGCAATCAAAATATTTACCGCAACCAGCACTTTTATGCGGAAGCCATTCTGATCAGGTGTTTGAACACGTCTGTTTGTGCTTATCATTTTGTTATTGCCGCCAATCCATCCAATATACCGCTAATACCCTTTTTCTTTTCAGCTTTGACACTATATCTTACCAGTACCGTTACATCCTCATTTTTCGGATAGTCCAAACCAAGCTCGTTCTTTGCAACGTCCTCAATGCGCGAACGGCTGCACAACTGGTTTGCATGAAAACGGAGAATAAGATTCTGATTCTCGAGTTTAATCACGTCCTGCTGCAGCATTGCATTAGTCTCTGACATATCAACGACTTTTGATTTTTTCCATACGGCAATTAGCGGCAGAGAGAAAAACGCCAGAACAGTAAGTACTGCACCAATCAAAGTTCTGAGTTTTACTTTGAATGTCATATCTTTTCCAGTACCCTTAATTTTGCACTTCTTGCTCTTGAGTTCAATGCTATCTCAGAATCTGTAGGAATAATTGCTTTTCTGGTAACAAGTTTGAAAGGGGGTGGAGAAGGATTTTCGTCGCCGGGAAGTCTTGCAGTACCACGGTCAACATAATCTGTGAGATCACGGAAGACACGTTTAACGCGCCTGTCCTCAAGGGAGTGATAAGAAATAACGGCCATTCTTCCACCGCTTTTCAGCAGGGCCGGAGCAGTTTCAAGAACCTTGTCCAGTGAGTCCATCTCACAATTTACGGCAATTCGGATTGCCTGAAATATTCTTGCTTTAGCTTTGACATCACGACCGCATACAGAACCGATGATATCTGCCAATTCTGCAGTAGTTTCAATTTTGCGAACAGTGCGCCGGCTCACAATAGCAGAAGCTATCTTCCCCGCTTTTCTCTCTTCACCATATTCTCTGAAAATCTTTTCCAGAGCTGACTGCTGTCCGTCATTTATCAATTCGAACGCTGACATCGGATTGCGTTTATCCATCCGCATATCCAGCGGCCCGCTAGCTGAGAATGAAAATCCGCGTGCACTATTGTCAATCTGTTTAGAAGAAATTCCAAGATCAAGCAGAATGCCGTCAACACCTTCAGGGGCGACACTTGCAGCAATTTTATTCATTTCGTCAAATCTTGCCGAATAGATTTTTATTCTGCTGCCATAAGAGGCCAGTCTTTGAGAGGCGAAGCTAATCGCATCAGCATCTCTATCGATGCCGATTATGTGCAAACCAGGAATTTTATCAAGAAGAGCAGCAGAGTGCCCTCCCCCTCCCAGTGTTCCGTCCATTATTACGCCCTCTCCCATTGCCCCGAAAACATCAAGTATTTCATTCAGCAGTACCGGTATGTGGTATTGCTCATTCCCCATCTGCTAATCCGCCAATTTCTCCCATAGCTCTGTAAAAGTCGGTCTCGTATGTTGCCGATTCCTCGTCTTTTGCCTTTCTCGCACGCCATGTATCTGCATTCCACAATTCAAGTTTTTCGCCATCGCCGACAATCACAATTTCATTGCCAATTCCTGCCAGAGTTTTCAGATCCGCTGTTAATGTTACGCGTCCCTGTCCGTCAACTTTTGTCTCTTTAAGACTTCCTGTTATTCTTCGTCTCAGACGTGTATTCTCTGCTGTAACAGGTAGACGGCGCAGCGCTCTGAAAAACTTTATCCACTCATCTTTCGGATACGCAAAAAGACAACCTTCTGTACCTCGCACTATCATGAAGGAGGAGTCTGCCTCAGGAGACAGCGCAGCCCTTAACGAAGCGGGAATTGAAAAACGCCCCTTATCGTCAATACTGATGTTCTCAAATGAACTGAAAAGCATACTCATGGAATTTACTCCAATTTACTCCACTACGTTCCTATTTATACCACTAACATACACCCTTATACGAGAAAGTGTCAACACTTTTTTAACTGCTTAAATTGAAAAAAAACGCCAAAAACATAGCCACTACATATTGTGGATGATTGTTTTTATAATACAAGATGTGGCGCAGAAAAAATGCACTGCATCATATATATTCGCAGCGCCTTATTGATTCTGTTGATTTTTTATTTAAACGGGAGTGAATTTTATCAGGATTCTTTGCGTGGAAGAGGCTTAATAAACCGTGTTCCTTTTCCGCCGCGATCCAGTTCTCGCAGTATTTCGTCAAGGTCGTCACTGCGGTGAACAAAGTCGATATCAGATGCATCGACTATAAGAACTGGCACATCACTGTAATTTATGAAAAAGTGATTATAGGCTTCATTAAGCGTATTAAGATAATCCTGACTGATAGGTGTCTCATACTTCCGTCCGCGCTGGCGGATATTGGAAAGAAGACGTTCAGTTGTTGCCTGAAGATAGATAATATAGTCAGGTTTCGGTACTGCAGGCTCAAGAGCGTCTGCAACCCGGTCGTACAGCGCAAGCTCGTTATCATTCAGGTTCAGTCCAGCAAAAATTCGATCTTTCGCAAATACATAATCTGAAACAACCAAATCGTAAAAGAGATCCTTCTGAGCTATTTCCGCCTGCTGTCTGTAACGTGAAAGCAGGAAGTAAATCTGTGCCTGAAATGCAAATCGCTCTTTGTCTTTATAAAAACTGGAGATAAAAGGGTTGTCTTCAACATTTTCAAGAACAAGCTTAGCATTCAGTTTCTGAGATAAAATATTGCAAAAACTGGTTTTGCCAACACCAATACAGCCCTCGACCACCAAATAATGAATCTGCTTTAAAAAGCCGCCTTCCTTTTTGGTATTTCTTTTCATATTGCCTTCACTCCCTGATTCAAAAATTCCGGAGTCGCACTAGCAAGAATTTCTGAAACGTTTTTTTGAGCTACAGGGTGAAGCAAATCAGGCTTAACATCAACCAAAGGTTTCAATACAAAGAGCCGTTTTAAAATCTCAGGATGGGGAATCACAAGATCCTTTGTATTCATAACAATAAAATCATATAGCAGAATGTCTATATCAAGAGTACGTGGACTGTTTTTGTCGTTATCTCTCTTACGCCCTAAATCAGCTTCAATCTGGCGCAGTTCAGCAAGCAGCTCCACAGGCTCCAGATCAGTCATAATTTCAACTGCTGAGTTTACAAACTTCAGTGGTGATTTACAATCTACAGGCTCTGTTTCGTAGAACGGAGATTTCCGAAGAACAGTTCCCACTCCCCTTGCGCCAATGGCAGTATACGCCTTTTCAATATTCGCGATTCTGTCTCCAAGATTAGAACCTAAGCCAAGGTATGCTAGCGACATTATTGCGAAATTTCCATAAATTTAAGGGTTCAAGAAGAAAAATAGTCCCAAGGGGAATCGAACCCCTGTCTTAGCCTTGAGAGGGCTATGTCCTAACCGCTGGACGATGGGACCAATCTACAGCGAGGTCAAAAATAGCAAATATACGGGGATGGCACAAGGAAAACTCTATGATACTTTCGTAAGCTAAAAGGGGGTATAGATTAAATTGATGCTGTAACTTTTCTGTTCTTGGAAACAAGAGAAATGACTTTGAATCCTTTCAGAGTTTTCTCTTTTCTCGAAAGATCCTTAAATATCTTGCCGAGATCAAAATTAAATTTGGCAGCGTAAGCATGTCGAATTTTTCGCACTTTGTCAACGATTTCGTCTTTATATAGTCCCACGTGTTCCTCTGGCTTCATCAGCAACAAGCCCAGAGATGTATAGAGAAAAATATTTTCGTTGATCATCCCACCAGTATCCGGTAAGTTCTTGTCGCCCAGCAACAACTAAATCTCTGCTAATTCGACCTGTTAAATAACTAACTATTGTGGTTTCTATATATACAGATGGCTTCATGAACGAAATATAGTAAAAGCAAGCCTAGCCTGATAGAGCACTGTAAAATTAATCACGAGCACATATCATATTATGTGAAATAAATTACTTGTAATTATAGCAACATTTTGCTTGACATGCAATTTTTTTTGCCTATTTTGCTTATGTCAAGTCAATTTAGTGATGTTTAAGAATTTCTTTACAAATGGAGGTTCCTAATGGCGTCAACTCTTCCACTTACTGATGATGGTGATATCACCCAAAACTCAGAAACTCCAAATGACGGTAAATATAAGCTGCAGAATGCAGCAACTGGTTCAGGGAATAAACTTACAATAGAGGGATCGAATGCTGCAGCAAGCAGTAATGGTAATGGTGGTGACATTACTCTTGTTCCTGGCACATTAGATGGGAGTGGGGCTAATGGCAAAGTTGATGTAGAGGGCGAACTTTATCTTAAAACATACAGCAAGATAGGT
>JAEUSG010000320.1 GCA_016788315.1 Fibrobacterota bacterium
ATGTATTGCATGACTCTTTCCAGTTCCCCTTCTTCTTCTGGATTAAAGCTATCAGGCAGGGGAGGAAAATCTTCATATTCAGAAGTCATATTCATACTCATAGAGTTGGTTGAAACGTTGGTTGAACCACCCTTATCAGTATTCTTTCTGAGTTGTGCTGATTTCTTGCCTCCCTCACTGGACTTTATTCTCCAATTGAAAGCCCGTTCTTTCTCTTTTTTTAAGAGCGTGGAATAATAACCGGATTCTGTTTTGTCAAAGTATGTAAGAACCCCGTCCAGTTCGTTTGTGCTGTGTAAACCGGACAATGAAACCAATTTGCTTTTATCAATTGGCAATTCACAGTTTTCCATTTTCCATGAATAGGATAGAAGTCTTATCAGCGCTCCCTGCTCTTTGAGTGTCATTAAAGTTATTTTTCCGTCGCTTAACCAGTCTCCAGGGAAAAATCTGAAATAGGGGAGTTCTTTCATTGTTCAGACCTCCTGTCAAAATCATGAATAAACTTCCTGATTTTATTAAGGACTTCTGAGTCTGGAAGGGCATATCCGTTTAATACCCTTACAATCCTGTCATAAGGAATACAGATTAAATCTGACAAGACTTTTGTTCGAATACCTCGACGGTAGAGTTCCATCTTTAGGTCGTGTTGGACTTCTGGCATTTTAACCTCCATAAAAATTGTTTAGTAACAAAAGTTATAGAGGAATAATAACGAAAATTTAATGTTTTTTTACGTTTACTAGAAACATATTTAAATGGCATTGATTTACAATGAGTTATACTTGCAAAAACAATAATTGGCAAAAATTGGCAATTATTTACGTTTCATTTTTGGATTTCTTCTGCTTGCAAAAATTTCTGTAAGTCGTTTTATTTCCTTTTTTTTCAAACCGTATTTTGTATTAATCTTAGCAATTAGAAGAGTACCAGATTCTTTTTCATTTTCAATAACTTTGTACACAGTGCTCGAATTGCATTTAAATTCTTCTGCAATTTGTTTCACAGTATATGGGTGGTCATAGTCATTTTTGTTTAAGGCTTGAATTGGTGGATTGCTAAGAACAGATTTTGGCTTGGTAATTGAGAAATCAGATAGCATGAATTCAATATTCATTATTGTTTCATTAACATAGTTCATTTCCAGATGAATAAATTTATCCAAGTTTGTTTTTTCATGCACTGGACTGTCGACGTTTTCGAAATCTGGAAAGGAGAAAACATTAAGCATTCCTGATTTTATACCAATTGCTCTATCCGAAATCATTTTATTTAGTTGAGTTAAACGCAATCTTGCTTTCAAAAGTAACCACTTTAAGTATGAAATTTTATTACTATCATTGGCAATACAAGATACACAAACTTCAATTTTTTTCCAGAAAAAATCAAATGTTATTGCTCTATCAAAATCATTTAAAGATTCAAAAAGCTTATCATTACATTCGTTGTTTGAATTGATAAACTTAAGTTTGTTGCCGTTCAAGCATGGTAGCATATACGGTAAGCCACAAAAACCTTTATTTGATAGTCGTGCCAAGTGACATTTCGCTTGTTCTCTATCGTTTGGTGAACATGAGTATGGTTGTTTTAAACCTGTCCAATTATGCGTTAAAATGAACCGGATTTCTTCTTTTGTTAGTTCAGTCCATGCATTTTCATCTCTTGCTTTAATAAACGTAGGAATATCAATATCCATTTCCCCCGCCCTTAATAGGGGTAAACCTTTCCAAAGAAATTAACAGGAAATCAGAGAAAGGGGTTTCTGACTTGTCGGTGGCCAAACCTATCCTGTAATTATCGATTCATTCGAGACTAAAATAACTCAATATCAAGCGATTGTGATAAACGTTTAATATAGTACCCTTTATTGTTGGAATTATTTTAAATAAACGGGTTATTCGGCATAAAAAACTGACCTCCGATGGAAAATATTGCCGGAGTACCTTGAATATGCCGTACCCCTATGGAGTGTTTCAAAGGAAAAGTAAACCTTGATTAACTTTCAAAAGTTATAACTATCTGGAGAGCCTTGTGCCACCTCAATGCTTCAATAGTCTGTGGTAGTACCTTGAAAAGCTATTCACATGGGTTGATTTTAACTTGCTTTGTAGTTCATCTGTTCTATAATCATATCTTGAATATTCTTAATCTGGCATTAAGGGCGTTAAAAAGTAGTTCAGGATCTAAGCAGCCTCAAATTGGTCTCTTTTTTAGTGCCTCTCTTAAGGCCTCTTTGAACCACTCCGAAAGGTGTTCGTTTTTTAATAGCTCTATATAATCAGATTTTAAAGGCATAACTACTTAGACCATACAAGAATTAAATCTATCCACTAAAAATCATCTTTCTTTTGCATTGCTGATTTTAGACCAGATGCAATATCATCAAGATTGTTCCAAACATAAGGCATTTGTTCTTTAGGGGGAGCATAATCTGGTTGAGCATAAAAGCCACCACCACCGGCAATACCTGAAAGGTTAAAAGTTATTTTAGCCTTTTGGTCTTTGAATCTCGCTTCCATTGTATAATAGACATAACGAGTATAACCCATAATATTAAATGGACATTGTGCTTTAACAACAATAACCCCAGCATTAGGGTCTTTTAGTTGGATAACACTATTAGCTGAATTATAAATGTTAGAAATGTATATCAAAGCATTATTGTATTCATCAAGTTTTGATAACTGAGTAGAAAAAACATACTCCCTGCTTTGTTCATCATCGGCATCATACCCAGGCCTTACTGTTCCGGCACAATTACACATAATAATTGCCAAGAAAATTGTTAAAACGATTGACACTGATTTCACATTAGACTCCCTTTTGAATTGTTATAAGTCATGATATTTTCCTTGATTTTGATGTACTACGATTCGTTCATAGCTAAAAGTGTACAAAAAGTATATGTTTTTTACCCTGTTTTTCGGCACTTTTTCGGCACTTCTCACTATTAGCTACTTATTGTGTAAACAACAACCTGTCTCCAAATTGTCTCCACTGCCAGTAAAACCCCATCAAAATTGATAAAATTTCGCCAAAACTTCTTCTTTCTGTAAAGATACGTTTTTCAAGGGTATCAAATGTCAATAAATTTGATTTTACCTATGAAAAAGAATGTGGGATTGCTTGATTTTGTAATTAAAAAGAATGTGGGCGGTACAGGAATCGAACCTGTGACCCCTTCCATGTCAAGGAAGTACTCTAACCAACTGAGCTAACCGCCCTAAAAAGAGAACTTAAGATAGTTATTCAATAACTCCAAGTGCAAGTTTGGCGATGCCGAAAGGTGGCATGATGTAAACGCCGGCCATGTCTGATTTAGAATGAGCGAGAATTTCCCGTGCAATCTTAACTCCCTCATCCATACCGGCCTCTTTAGAGGTGCAGTCGGCCATCCGTTTGCGTAAGGTTTCCGGAATTGTCATGCCGGGGACTTCGTTATGGAGGAATTCTGCATTTTTATAGGAATAAAGGGGAAGAATTCCAAGGAGTACGGGAATTTTGGAGAATTTGCGCAGACGATTCATGAAGGATTCTATGAATGCGTGTTCAAATACAGGCTGGGTCATTATGAAGTTGGCACCGGCTGCTATTTTCCGTTCGAGGCGTCCCATCTCTTCGTCAAGGTTGAGGGCTCCAGGGTTTGCGCCGACGCCGATAAGGAATGATGCTGGGGCGCCAATTGGGTTGCCGATAAGGTCGGTGCCGTGGTTTAGGCGGTCGGCCATTGAGGTGAGTCCGATAGCGTCAAAGTCAAAGACGGCTGTGGCGTCCGGGTAGTCGCCGAGTTTCGGGCGGTCTCCGGTGATGCAGAGGACGTTGTTGAGGCCGAGTGAAGCGGCTCCCATGAGGTCGGCCTGCATGCCGATGATATTGCGGTCGCGGCAGCAGTAATGGATGATTATATCCATGTCAACTTTGTTGCGGACCTGAATGGCCATGCTCATCGGCGACATGCGTGAACTTGCTCTTGGGCCGTCTGCAATGTTTATGGCGTCAACGCCCGCTTTTTTCAGCATTTCGGCGGCGGCAATCTGTTTGCTGCAATCGAGTCCTTTGGGCGGGTTTACTTCTACGGAGGAGACAAATTTACCGCTTACAAGTTTTTCTGCAAATGATGAACGTTTACTTAGCGGAACAGGTTCGACAGGGGGTTTATCGGAGGAGGTAACTGTGATTTTTACGGGTTTAACGTCAAGGCGGGGCTGAATTGAGGTGATGACGTTGCGCATCTCTTTGATATGAAGAGGAGATGTACCGCAGCAGCCGCCTACTATTTTCACACCGGCTCTGATCATGCGGCCGGAGTATTCGCCGAGGTATTCGGGTGTGGAGAGGTAGAGCATGCGATCGCCGACCTGTGCGGGGTGACCGGCATTAGGCATGCAGGAGACAGGTTTGTCGGTGTGTTTGAGGAGAACCTGAATGGCTTCAAGAAGTTCTGTTGGACCGCTGCCGCAGTTGAGGCCGAGAACATCCGCTTCGATGCGTGAGAGCTGTTCTGCCATTTTGATGAGACGTATAGACTGAAGTTCTCCTTCGTCTTCTGTTGACAATCCGCGAACAGTGCCTGAGATGACTATTGAGTGCTGGGCAACTACAGGAATTTTTACTTTTGCTTTTATTGCTTTGGAGGCTGCAGCAAGCTCTTCCATATCTGCAAAGGATTCAAGGAGTATAAGGTCAGCTCCGGCTGCTTCTAGTACCTGTGCCTGCTCGCAAAGGAGCATAGCAGCCTCTTCCTTTTTGAAGCCGTGTCCTGCCTGACCGATTGAGCCTGCGATATAGATATCTTTTCCTTCAGTTGCCGCACGTGCCAGTTCCACCCCTTTTTTATTGATGGTCTCAAACTGGTCGCCAAGGCCGTAGGAGGTTAGTTTTACTCTGTTTGCGCCATAGGTGTTAGTTTCAAGGAGATCGGCACCTGCAGCAACATAGGCTGCATGGATGGCGGAAACTTTGTTCGGTGCTGTTATGTTGAGGCTATCGTAGGACTGATTTATAAAGAAGCCGGCTTTATAGAGTTCTGTTCCCATTGCTCCATCGGCCAGGATGATTCTTGATTTGACAGCTGTAAGAAACGGTACCATTTCGCGTTCTCCGGATTTTTGGTTTAGTGCTGTAAAATAGATTTTTCCAATGGTTTCAATAAAGGCATTAAATATCAATTTTGATTATATTCAATCAGAATTAATGAAAATAAAGGGAGATTGATGAAAAACGTTAAAATCTACACTGATGGCGCATGTAAAGGAAATCCGGGAAAAGGGGGATGGGGAGCAATTCTAATATACGGTGACGTATGCAGGGAATTAAAAGGATATGAGGCTCAGACTACAAACAATAGAATGGAGTTGAAGGGTGCGATAGAGGCGTTGTCAACCTTGAAGGAGCCGTGTGAAGTGGATATGACGTCGGATTCTCAGTATTTATCCAAAGGGGTTACCGAGTGGATGTTTAACTGGAAAAAGAATGGATGGCGTACTACCGCTAAAAAACCTGTTATGAATCAGGATCTCTGGATGAAGCTGGATAGTGTAATTCAGATGCATAAAATAAAATGGCATTGGGTTAAAGGTCATGCCGGGCATCCGGAAAATGAGCGATGTGATGAGTTGGCAAATATTGCCATTTCAGAAGGCTGCTGAAGTCGAATCTACAAAATCTACAAATCGTAAAAACTAGAAAATATAGCAAAAAATCACAGCATAGCTCTGTGGTTTTTCTGTTTTATTAAGCACTTTTAAAAAAAATCATAAAAAATCTACAAAAACTACTTGACGACTGCTCTTTCTTTGTATATATTGTTTATGCAAAGTCGAGTAAATCAACAAACCGTATCTTTAAACAAGAGGGTAGAAAAATGGCAAGAATCACAAAAGAAGAGTTGGTAAAGCTCCAGAAGACCTACAAAACAGACGCTGCAATTGGTAAGCTTTTCGGTATATCGCGTCAGGCTGTTCACCAGCTCCGCGTTAAGTTTGCAGTAAAAGCAAACAGAGAAAAAAATGTTGAGCGCGACAAAAAAATTGTTGCTGCATACAAAAAAGGTAAAACTGGAATTGATATTGCCAACGATCTTGATCTTTCAATTTCTCAGGTTTACCGCATTATTAAGAAGCTCTCTTAATAATCCTCAGATAGTCTTTACTTAGACCCTCCAGGGTTCCATTTTTTATATAAAAGGGTTTCTTCTTGAAAAAGAAGGAACCCTTTGCTTTTTCATATGGAAAAGAGATATTTCTTTGCCTGTAAAAGTCTGACAATTATGAAAAAGCCCAAGATATTAAAAAAACTCTTCGTCCTGTTTATTAAGATTCTGCTGATTTTTGTCGCACTTTCTCTTTTTATTGTACTGCTGTTCAGATTCATACCTGTACCTTACAGCATGTTTATGGTTCAGAGAAAGGTTTCTTCGATAGTTGAAGGAAAGGATTACAAAATCAAAAGCAAATGGGTTTCAATTGACCATATGTCACCATATCTGCCGCTTGCTGTAATATGTGCAGAAGATCAGTTATTCGAAGAACATCACGGTTTCGATTTCGGTGCCATTACAAAAGCACTGCGGCGTAATGCAAAACCGAGAGTAAAAAGGGTGCATGGCGCCAGTACTATTACGCAGCAGATGGTCAAGAATCTTTATCTTTGGCCTTCAAGGACATATATCCGTAAAGGGGCGGAGGCATATTTAACTGTACTTGTCGAACTGCTTTGGCCGAAGAAAAGAATTATTGAGGTCTATCTTAACATAATTGAACTGGGGGAAGGGGTATTCGGTGTTGAAGCGGCATCGAAAAAGTATTTCGGCAGATCTTCATCTACCGTTTCTCTTAATGATGCAGCTCTGCTTGCTGCTGTTTTGCCCAATCCAATAAGGTATAAAGTCGCTGCCCCTTCGCCATACGTATTAAGGAGGAGAGGGTGGATTACCCGTCAATGCTTTCTTTCGGGCGGGTTGGAAAAAGTTAATTTTATCAGAGAAAAATAGGGCGACCGCTAACGCAGTTTCTGCTTCAGTTCATTCAGTTCGAAATTGGACGGGTTGAACTGCAATCCCTCTGCTAGCGTTTGCCTTGCTGCATCAATTCTGCCATTCAAAGCGTATGATATTATCCGAAGGGGATAATAACGGTCGAGAATATCGCTTTCCTGTCCCGGCGGGCGCAGCCGTACAAGCCTCTTTTCTACTTCAGCAAACTTCTCATTTTCAAGCGCACGCAATGCAATTATCAGATTGCTCCAAGGTGATGCGGGATTCTCTTTGTCTATTTTCAGGGCCAGCTCATAGGCTCTATGTCTGTAATCTGCGATGAACGGTTCCGGAAGAACAAGCTCTGAATTCAGCTGGTATGCATAGGCGAGATGGCTCATACGATCGTTGTTGTCTGCAATTTCACGCTCTTCAATTGCTGTTACGGTGTCTATTATCCTTTTGCATCTGTGGCGGGCGTGATTTGCAAGTGTGATTTTTTTGTAGGCCCGTTCTGCAATTGCCTCCGCTTCAGCAGGGTTGGCAAGAGCCCAATCAATCTTTTCCTTAAGATCTGCAATATCATCTTTTTCATAAATCAGATAATCTGTGCCGGGAATTAATATGGAGTCATTGGAGTGAGAAAGCTTTTCCGATATCAGCAGTGCTCCGCAGCCCGCTGCTTCAAAGAAACGGAGGTTGAGATCGTCATTTACAGACTGATTGATTACAATACGCGAATCAGAATATACGGGAAGGTAATCACCCTGACGCAGATTGACTTTGATGCCGATTTCTGCAAGTTTGTTAAATAGATCAGAACGGCGCTGATTACGCTCCGGGTTTAATGTACCTACAAAAGAGAGAGGCATCATTCTGTTTTTGTGAGGGTTCCATTTGCAATCCTTTCCGAAGTATAACGGCAGCCACTCTACACGACGGCAGTACTTTTTTAGAGAATCAACCCTATTTTTCTGGGCGCAGAAGACATGTTTGAACAGAGGCGCATAATGACGGTGCCAGCTTTCGTGAATGTGGGTGTCTATGGAGTACCATGCAAGGGGAGTGGATAGATTTTCCAGACCATGAAATAGAATCGGCTGAGAATTGTCAAAAAGGAGAACAAGGTCAGGTTTAATCTGGCTTTCTGCAGAGAGAAGTGCCTCTGCGGTGTGCGCTCCCGGATACGAATAATCAAATTCAATATCGAATTCAGAAGGTCCCAGTCCTGGTGGCACAATAGAGTAAACTGTATGTCCAGATGTTCTGAAGGCCTGAATTAAATCGGAGAGTCCTAAAGTAAGGATAATCATGATCGTTTCAAACCAACAAAAGGGAGGGGTAACAGCAAAATTGCGGCTGCAAAAATAATTCTAACAGCCCATTTATTGGTGTCGGTGAACATTGTTTCCTTAACTCTGCTGGTCCACGGTTTTGAAAGGAGCCATGCACCTTTTTTTGTAATGTGTGTCCGCATGGAGTCGTTCCAGAGTGCGCCTCTTTCTTTCAGATATGCCATGTAGTGTTTCTCAAGTATGATGTTTTCTTTAAGAGATTTACCATGCTCGTAATATACTTTGCCGTTACGTGCAGGAAAGGCTTTTGAGGCGTAAAGGTTTCTTTGGAAAAGATGGCGTTCAGCTTCATTCACAAATGAGGATATGGCAGATGACTCTTTTTTATCTGCATAGTCTTCATTGAGCTTTGCCAGTTCTTCAGCTGTAAATGAGGAGCGGAAAGCGGTGTTTTCAACTGTGTTGATTTTATAGCCATATCCATGTGCTGTTTCCAGAAAAATTAGAGAGCAGATAAGAACAGCAAGCGTTAGTGAAAGCAGCAGCTTTTTTCCGGCATAATGGAGCTCCGTTTCAACCTTTTTACCGGGCCATGTTTGA
>JAEUSG010000384.1 GCA_016788315.1 Fibrobacterota bacterium
GGAGTGTTGTGAGTATCAAAACAAAGAAATAGGTCATGAAGGTAATGGACTTAAGCGTTGTTGAGTATCCCATGTCAATTGAATAGAGGAGCAGCATCGCAGTGATTAACATTGTATCAAAAGTTACTGATATGTATTTCATGAGCGGTTTATAGCAGCATTTTTTAAGAATTATGTGCCATGCAACCGCAAAGATGAACCAGATTGAGCCCATGCCAATATTGGCTAGATTAGCGCCATGTGGCTGACTGCTGCTCGAAATGAAGGTCACAGAGACCCATATCAGTGTGTAAATCAGTCTGACTACATTAGCAAGTCGTTCAGCACGGGCCTCTTCCTGAAACCAGATGTCTTTGTCAAGTTCTGAGGTGTGGCTTTCCATCACCCAGGTTCTAGTTTTTCTGTATAGACTCATATTTATGTTAAACGTTTCACTCCAAAAAGTTTGACAAGTGCTAATATATAATATTCTTTTACATGCGTGATTTTTAAAAAGAGGAACCTACAAAATGCAGACTGATTTTCATTATTATGCGATTTATGCACTGGCAAGATGTGCCGGCTATACACCAGCAAAAGCATCAACCCTTGCCTATGCTTCCCAATACACCGATGATGCTGATGATGGCAGAACTATTTATTTCAAGAATGGAGGTTCGTTTAACCCCGTTCTGACTGCTCATAAGTCTCTTAGCTTTGCTAATCTGACTTTAGATGTTCAGAAAAAGATTCATATGTCTTTCCATTTTCTCCCTGCAATGCAGGCTGAGGATGGCTTTCCCCGTAGAAAACTTGTTACCCATCCCGGTTGTCAACTGGCTGAAGATACCGTAAAAAGGGCGATGGATGATATAAATGCTCCGGATGGCCTTCACGGGCTTGGGATTGCACTCCATTCATATGCCGATACATATTCACACGATGGATTTTCCGGTATGCTTGGGCCCGAGAACGACACCGAATCTGTGACAATTTCAGAAAAAGGGTCAATTGCAAAGTGGGCCGACAAGGTTTGGCACTCCATTATGGAATTCTTTGTTCCATGTGTAGGTCATGGAGAACTTTTATATCTGCCTGATACTCCTTACACTACATGGGGATATTTCGATTATTACCGTCAGAAAGAGTTGAATCCTTTAGATAATACACCGAAGTTCATGATTGCAGCTGAAAAGATTTATGAAAAGTTGGGCGGGCAGAACTGGGACAAGCATAAAGCGGCCTTTCTAACGGCATTCAAGTTTGAAGGTTCTTTGGAGCAGAGAAGCAATAACTGGTTCAGAATGATAAATGATGGCAGCTTCGGCTATAAGGTCGAAGTTGTCGATATCGATGCTGAGTACGATCCGTTAAAATGGAAACAGGAAGCAATGGAATGGACAAGTGATAAGGGTATTTCTAAATCTGATTCTTTCGAAAGCTCAAACTTCTATCACTTTCATTCTGCTGCCAGAAAGCAGAGAACTCTCGTTCTTAGCAAAATGGATGAAGCAAAGCTTGATGTGAAAACAGCTCCATTGATGGTTTTTTTGTGGAAGTTTATCGGTTTTTTCCATTCACTGTTCGGCGCTAACGGCAGAACCTCTTTCACCTGGAAAGCAGTTCGCAGAGCCGCTTTCAGATTCTTCATTTATGGTTCAATGATGATAGTGGGAGAGGTCGGCTTCTATACGTTATGCAAGATAGGCCGGTCAGTACCGCTCGTGTTGGTAAATGATCTTTTCAAATTTGAGTGGCTTGTAGATCCCAGGTTGAATTTAACAGCTGTCTGGGATGCTCCGATTATAGTTCTTTATGGCCAGGCAAGTTTGTGGATGTTTTTTGTATACGGGTGTATCGGCCTCTTTGGAATTGAACCTGTTTATAAGAGAATAAAACATTCTCCAATTATTCTTCGCGGGTTGACATATATGTTCATAATTCTGTTTATGGAATGTTTAACCGGCTGGATTCTCCACTGGACAATAAAGTACGATGTCTGGTATTATGGGGACAAATGGGATATTCTAAAATACACAAGCTGGGCAATAGCCCCTCTATGGTTTATAACCGGCCTTCTGTCTGAAAATTTTGTGAAATTTGTAAATAGATTCGAAGAATTGAAGAAGGCAAATTAGCGCTGTAGGGGCGGGTCGTGACCCGCCCCTACAGCGCCAGATATCAGCTGTTCTTTGCTTCAAATTCCTTCATGAAAGCGATAAGAGCATCAACACCCTCTTCAGGCATTGCATTGTAAATCGATGCGCGGAAACCGCCTACACTTCTGTGCCCGGCAAGGTTCACAAGACCGGCTTTTTTGGCTTCATCAATGAACTTTTTCTCTTTAATTTCATCACCTATAACAAAGCAGACATTCATAAGAGAACGATCTTCTTTTGCAACTGTACCTTTGTACATTTTGCTGTCGTCAATGGCTTTGTAAAGCTTTCCAGCTTTGCGTTCGTTAATAACCTGTATGGCTTCAACTCCGCCTATGCCTTTAAGCCATTTCAGAACTTCACTTATCACATAAACCGGAAATACCGGAGGTGTGTTAAGCATAGAGCCTTCTTTGATGTGCATTTCGTAGTTCAGCATATCAGGAAGCTTACGGCCTGATTTGCCGACAAGATCCTTGCGCACAATAACAACAACAGCACCTGCAGGTCCCATGTTTTTCTGAGCACCGGCATAAATAAGGCCGAACTTCGATACATCCACAGGGCGGGAGAGGATGTCAGAGGACATGTCTGCAACCATAAGACCATCGTATTTCGGGAACTCTTTCCACTGTGTTCCGTAGATCGTATTGTTTGAAGTGACGTGCAGATATTTTGCACCCGCAGTCAGTTTAAGGTTCTTTGGAATGTGGTTGTAAGTAGTCTCTTTAGAAGAACATGCAACATTTACATTACCGTAAAGTTTAGCATCTTTAAGTGCCTTAGCTGCCCAAGTACCTGTATCTGTATAGTCGGCTGTCTCACCTTCAGGGAGCAGGTTCATAGGAACCATGCTGAACTGGAGAGAGGCGCCACCGCCTAGAAAGAGCACTGCATAATCATCAGGGATCTTCATGAGATCACGCAGATCCTGCATAGCTCCGTCGATTACGGCCTGAAACTCCTTGCCTCTGTGGCCGAGTTCAAGAACGGACAGCCCAGTGTTGTTATAGTTAAGCACAGCCTGAGCAGCTTTTTCATAAACTACTTTAGGAAGAACAGATGGACCGGGGTTAAAGTTGTATATTGCAGCCATTCTTTAAATCCTCTTAGTTAATTTACTTGCTTAAAGTTTCTGTGTTTTCTTTTACGCGGCTTGCCTTACCCTTAAGATCGCGGAGATAGTAAAGTTTGGCACGACGAACTTTACCCTGACGTACAGTTTCAATGTTTTTGATTGATGGAAGGTGAACCGGAAGAATCTTCTCAATGCCGATTCCTGCAGTTGTCTTTCTGACTGTAACAGAAGCGTTCAGTCCTTCACCTTTTTTGCTTACTACAACACCTTCAAAAAGCTGAATACGTTTTTTGTCGCCTTCAACAATTTCGAGATGGATGCGGACTGTATTGCCGATCTGGAAGTTTCTTCCTTCCTGCATCTGGCTCTGTTCCAGTTCTCTGATAATTGGATTCATTTCGTTTCTCCTTTAATTTTATTTAATATTTTCTTTTCTTCTTTAGTTAATACTTCTTTTTCTATCAAATCAGGTCTTCGTTTAAGTGTTCGCCTGAGTCTCATCTCAAGGCGCCACTCTTCAATTCTTTTGTGGTGACCGGAAATCAACACTTCCGGCACCGCCATTCCTTCAAAAACTTCCGGTCTTGTGTACAGTGGATGCTCCAGAAACCTTGATGTAAACGAATCACCAGTTGCTGATGCAAAATTCCCAAGAGCTTCGTCCTGGAAGCGTATAACCGCATCCATAAAAATCATCGCAGGCAGTTCGCCGCCTGTGAGTATGTAATCGCCGATAGAAATTTCATCGTCAATTATAGTTTCGCATACTCTTTCGTCAAGCCCCTTGTAGTGGCCGCAAAAGAGAACGAGGGCGTTTGTGTCGCCGCAGGCATATTCTTTTACAATATCCTGATTAAGCGGACGTCCCTGCGGGGTGAAGTAAATCACCTTTGCCTTTTTGTCGCTACAGTTTGCTACAGCCTCTCTTATTGCTGCTGTTGCAGGTTCCGGCCGCATAACCATTCCCGCTTCACCACCGTACGCATCGTCGTCAACCTGGCCATATTTATTGAGGCCATGCTTTCGAAGCTGAATCCGGTTTTCGGTAAAGCATCCCTTTTTTGCAGCTCGGCCGATGATGCTCGTGCTGAAGAAGGAGTCAAACTGCTCGGGGAAAAGGGTGATAAGTTCAAAATGCATTACTTGTATTTTTCCTTTTACAGCAGCTCTTCCAGGGCGCTCCTGGAAACAGTTATCCGTTTTTTTTCTTTATCTACACCTTTTATCACAGCTTTTATCATCGGAATCGTTGCGTGGCCTCCCGCTTTAAGGGAAACTTCAAGAGCATCACAGGTCGGGTAGTCGATAACATCTGTTACCTTGCCTACAGCTTCTCCCGATTCTGTAAAGAGTTCAAATCCGACGAGTTCGAACTGGTAGAAACCGCCTTCAGGAAGCGGGGGGAGTTCCTCTTGCGTTATGAGCAGGATTCCATCCCGAATCTCTTCGGCAGCTTCGACTGTTGTGATTTCATCGAAGCGGATGTAGGCGAAACCGTTTTGCCAATAGCCTTCAGCTATTTTCAATTCTTTCTGTACGCCATTTTTTTCAAAGAGCACCTTCCCCGAAGCTTTCAGCTCAACGAGTCGTTCCTCGGTTGAGCATTCCGCCTTTACCTCGCCTTTTAAACCGCGCGGCCGGAGAATCCGTCCGACTTCAATAAGTCCGGACATTCACGTTACGCAGCTTCAGCTTTTCTGCGTTTTTTTCTTACCTTACGTTCCGGCTTTGCTTCGAGAGCAACATTTGTAATGTCTTTGCCGGCTTTGAGGAGCATCCATTTTTTCCAGATGCCGACTCTTTTGAGCATTGACTTTACCGTGTCAGAAGGCTGTCCGCCATTCTTGAGCCATGTGTAAACAGCGTTTTCGTCAATAGCTAGTGAATCGACCTTTTTATACGGGTCGGAGTATCCGAGATACTCAATTGCACCGCCGTCACGGCTTGCTGTTTTTGTGTTCGCTACCACGCGGTAAGCTTTGCGGTTCTTACGGCCTTTCTGAGAGAGTCTTAACTTGACCAATCGGTCCTCCTTTTATCTTAAATTGTTCATTCCCATTTTGGAAGCCATGCCTTTGAGTGCGCCAAGCTTTCCGCCTCCGCCGCCCATCATTTTTCCCATGCGCTTCATCATTTTCTGCATATCAAAAAACTGCTTTAAAAGTCTGTTTACATCGTTCACTGTTGTTCCGCTGCCCATGGCTATTCTTTTGCGTCTTGACCCATCTAAAATGAGCGGCTTGAGCCGTTCTTTAACTGTCATGCTGTCTATAATGGCTTCGATTCGGACAAGCTGTTTTTCGTCGAACTGGACATTTTTCATTTGTGACCCTATGCCCGGAATCATTGAGAGTATCTGCTCGAAGGAACCCATTTTACGTATGTTGCGCATCTGATCGCGGAAATCGGCCAGAGTAAACTCCGACCGCATAATTTTCTTTTCGAGTTCTTTGGCCTGCTTTTCGTCGACAATATCCTGTGCTTTTTCGACAAGTGAAACGACATCGCCCATTCCCAAAATTCGGGAGGCCATTCTTTCAGCGTGAAAGAGGTCGAACTGATCTGGCTTTTCGCCGATACCGATGAAGCGGATTGGTTTACCGATAACCGACATAACAGACAGTGCGGCACCGCCTCTGGCGTCGCCGTCAAGTTTTGTAAGAGCAATGCCGGTTATAGGAAGTTTTGCATTAAAAGCGGATGCTGCTGTAACCGCGTCCTGACCGGTCATGGAGTCGGCAGTGAAGAAGAGTTCGTGCGGTTCGATAGCCTTTGCTATGTTGGCCGCTTCATTCATCATGTCGTCGTCAATATGAAGACGGCCGGCTGTATCGAAAATTATGAGATCATGAAAGTTTTTACGGGCGAAATCGGCACCATCTTTACAGATTTGGACCGGGTTTTTACGATCGCCGGAGAATACAGGAATATCAAGCGCACGGCCTAACGTTTCGAGCTGATCGATAGCGGCAGGACGGTATACGTCGGCAGCTACAAGGAGAGGTCTTTTACCCGCTTTTTTGCGGTAGTAAAGAGCCAGTTTGGCGCACATTGTTGTTTTACCGGAACCCTGCAAACCGACAAGCATCCATTTGTGAGGTGGAGTTCCCTGAAAAATCAGCGGTTTAGCAGCACCGCCAAGGATAGAAACAAGTTCGTCGTGGACAATTTTTATAATCTGCTGACCGGGGGTAACGCTTTTGATAACATCTTGTCCTGAGGCTTTTTGCGTGACAGTTTCGACAAAGTCTTTTACTACCTTGAAGTTTACATCGGCTTCAAGAAGAGCTCTTTTAATATCACGCACAGCATCACGAATATTGTCTTCGGTGATACGACCATGACCGCGCAGAGTTTTAAAAACGGATTCTAACCGTTCCGACAGGTTTCCGAACATACTCTTCTTTTCGAAATTACAAAAATAACGCCACTCCGGCACGATTGGGTGCAGGAAAAGAGGTGTAATATATAATTAATATCTGTTCTATTACAAGATTGCATTTATATTTATGCAGGAATGGCAAACAAACGAATAGTATCTCAAAACTCTGGAAATGGCGAACCGAAGTCTTATCTACTCCAAAAAGTACTGACCGCGGCCCTTGTAATTTACCTTTCTCTTTACGCATACCATAACCGTGAATGGTTTCAGAACATACCCGAAAAGAAGGTTGTTGAAAAGAGTGTTGCAAATACTCCTAAAGAAGCAAAAAACAAAAAGGGTATGGCTGTTCCGCTGCCTGATAAGGGTGCTAAGGATGGGCCTGGCGTCATAGCAAGGATCAAAGCAGTTTTCGCCAAGCCTCCCAAAATTGATGAAAGAGACACGGTTCTCCTAAATGGGGCACTTGATACTTTTTATGCTGAAATTGGCAGCGATCCTGCAGCTGTTAAACGTAAGATAATAAACAA
>JAEUSG010000390.1 GCA_016788315.1 Fibrobacterota bacterium
ATGTCGCGGTCTGCCATTTACAAATAGCGTATCTGCACCGGTTGGTGAAATGTTTTCCCATACGCTTTTGTCCGGATTCAGTCCTTCACGAAGCTGATCAAAATAGATAGGCGAAACATTTGTGCCAAGATCCACTGAGCCTCTTGTAGGTTTGATTTTAGCAAGAAGAAGATTGAGGAGAGTGCTTTTACCGCAGCCGTTTGGACCAAGTATGCCTATGCGATCACCCCTGAAGAGAGTGAATGAAAAATTATCTATAAGTTTAGTCTCATTGTATGAAAATGAAAGGTTGACAGCATCAAGAACTTTATCGCCCGATCGCCCCGCTTCACTTATTATCATTGAAACTTTTCCTGATATTTCGCGTCGCTTTTTACGATCTTCACGCAGCCTTTTCAGTGCCCTAACTCTGCCTTCATTGCGTGTTCTTCGCGCTTTTATGCCCTGTCTTATCCATACCTCTTCCTGCGCCAGCTTTTTGTCAAATTTCTCCCATGCTTTCTCTTCGTTGGCGAGTACAGCCTCTTTCCGTTCTAAGAATGTTGAGTAGTCGCAAGACCAGTCAACAACCGCTCCGCGATCCAGCTCCAGTATGCGGGTCGCTATTTTTTTCAATAAGCGTCTGTCGTGAGTTACAAAAAAGACAGTGAGTCGTGAAGAGAGGAGGAAATTTTCAAGCCATTGTATCGATTCCAGATCAAGGTGATTGGTAGGCTCATCAAGAAGTATAATGTCTGGATCATCTACGAGAGCGCGTGCCAGCAGAACACGCCGTTTAAGACCTCCGGAGAGCTTTTCAAAGAGCAGTTTTGTTTCAATTTCAACCATGCTGAGTGCTTTTTCCGCTCTGTTCTGCAGATTCCAGTCGTCATGATGCTGTTCACGATGCATTACAATGTCAAGAACGTTTCCGTTAATGTCTGTAGGTACATCCTGCGGAAGATAGGCAATCTTGAGTCCTGGGCTTTTGATTATTTCCCCGGAATCAGGTATAAGTTCGCC
>JAEUSG010000368.1 GCA_016788315.1 Fibrobacterota bacterium
AACATTCTTCATACCCTCACTTCCGCCAATTACCGTACACCTTCTTCTCAAAATGCTGCTTAATGCCCATTCAACGCTGGTAATGGGAAGACTGGGTCGTTACGACGGCAATGTCATGACCTTTGTCCGCCCGACTAATAATAAGCTAATTGACAGAACTGTCAGATACTCAAGACTTATTCTGGAGCGTAAGGGAATCAGGATTTCCTACGAGGATGGAGTAAGGGCCTGTTTCAGGGCTACAGAAACAACACCTCCGGATAAATCAATAGTGCACTCAATCGTATCTGCATTTACTGCATAGTGTACCTGACTGCAGGTCCCCGGCCGACACTCTTCAGTTTACCGGATTCAACAAGTCGACGTAAATCACGCTGTATTGTCGGTAGAGAAACCGGCAGCACAGCCAGACAATCTCTTGCAGAAAAATGGCTCTGTTTTTTTGCAAATTCGATTACGCTTGCTTCTCTGTCGCTTTCATTCACAAAGACCTTTTTTCTGATTGCCGCTCTTTCATATCGTTCCTCTGCCGGCACTTCAGATATTATCCCATTTTTTGTTCTTATAGCTAAGCTCGAAATAACGTGACGGAGTTCGCGGACATTGCCTGGCCACTCCCGAACCATAAGAGAATTTATTGTCTCTCTGCTGATTCCGTTAATAGCAAGTCCATGTTCACGGTTTATTTCCTGCATCATCCCCTCTACGAGAACAGGGATATCCTCTATACGTTCCGAAAGAGGCGGAATCTCTATTGAAACTGCATTAAGCCTGAAATAGAGATCCTGCCTGAATCTGCCGCTCTTTATCATTGTTTGCAAATCTGCATTCGTTGCTGATATTATGCGGACATCAACCTTAATTTCTCTATCTCCGCCGACTCTTGTAAAACGCTGATCTTCAAGAAAACCCAATAGTTTTGCCTGTACTGACATTGGAATATTGCCTATCTCGTCAAGAAAAACAGTTCCGCCATCAGCAGATTCAAGCCGCCCTTTTTTCCGTTCATGGGCACCTGTAAAGGATCCTTTTTCATGTCCGAACAGTTCACTGTCCAGGAGAGATTCAGGAATCGAAGAACAGTCGATTTTAACAAACGGTTTATCACATCTTCCGCTTCTTTTATGAATTGCCTGAGCCAGAACCCCTTTTCCGGACCCTGTAGGACCTAAAATCAGCATCGATGCTTTACTTTCAGCAAACCTTTCTGCCATATCAATAATCTTTCTTATTTCTGCACTTGTGCCGATGAATCCAAAAAAATCCCCCGTTGCCAAACGCTCTTTGTCTTTAATAAGACTCTCTCTTTCGTTTTCCAGCTTTGTACGGATTGTAACATCACGGAAAAGAATACCCTCACCTTTTAAAGGTGCGTTATAACCTCCCCAGGTTATTAAAGGTACAATACTCGCTTCGTAGATCGAACCTGAAAGACCTGATATTTCCAATTTCACCGGTGCAGGAAGGGGCAGTGGATTATAATCCACAGCGGGGAGTTCTACACTGAGCTTCTGAACACTGATGCTCCCCACTCCCATTATACCTGCATATGCACCGGGCTCTTCCAACGGATGTTCATCAATACAGGTAGCCTGAACTCTCCCATCCACAATAAAAGTGAAAACAGGTCCCGTCTTTTCTACTCTGTACACAAAACATTCCGGAAGATGACATTTAACACTTTCCCAGAAAATGAAATCAGAATTTCTCTTAAGAGTGAAGATTACTTCACCATCCGCGAACCTCATGCCAGCATTATATCCAGTATAATCCCAGTCTGAGGGAATGTTCTGATTGAATATCGCAGCGACTCTGGACGCAGATTTCCATCCATTTACATTCACTGATATACCTATAGATTCATTTGTGCTATCAAATGGCTCTTTACAATAAAAGTAAACTGGGTTATCTGCTGATATTAACTTTATATTCTGCGCAGAGTCTATTCTCAAATCCGGTTTGGTTAAATCTATAATCCACTCATTAAGAACATCTGATCTGCCGGAATATTTTGGTTTCCAGATAGTTATCATTTTTCTGTATTCGGTTGCATTTATCCGGAAATCTTCACTCCTCTTTTTTAAACGACCGTATCCGTCCGCGCCAAGGAACTCTTCCAGGGGGCGCCCCAAAAAGCGACCTCCTCTGAAGAGCTGAAGAGTGTAGTTATTTGATGTAGTCTCAACAATATTCTTGTGCGGATCCAGTACAACCATAAAATCTTTTAGCGAAGCGACAAATCTTCTCAGAACAGGATTTATTGGCCGTTCAAATACAACATAGAGATAATTATCATCACCTTTTATTGGTATTGCCCTGAAGCGGAAGTCCTCCTCGCCTGCTACATCACCTTTTTTTCTATAATCCGGAGAAATGACGCAGCGGAATGTATGGCCATTCAACAGCTTTTCTTCGAGGTTCCAACTATCATCCTCAAACCACTTTACTGGAATCAGAATTTGACCAAGTTTCGTTCCAGTAATAAGATCCAAAGCTAACGGCATACTATTTCTTGCAGCTTTATTTACCTCGACAACTGACATGGTGTTGATTTCGATACACCATGTCAGACTGGGATGATTTTCGAATATTAACTGTTTATCCATAATCTTAACACCATTTTATTAAATTTTATTAAATCTTATTACATCACATCACATCATAGCATTATCAATATAGTTCAAGCAACATTAACTTGCAATATTTCAACTACTTACACATTATGATGCAGGGCACATCTTTTGCCTGCATCTATATATTGATGCCTACCTAACCAGTCTTTATATTGTATGAATCAGGACAACAAGGAGATCATATGAAGAGAAATACTTTTTTTAAGTCTTTCACATTGATAATACTGGCTTGCGCCTACGCCTTTTGTCAAACTACTATTTCACCATATTTATACAGATCAACTGTGAAATATCCTTTCGATTATGACACTAGAACAGACTCTCTGCTACCGCCAGGCACCAAATACGTACCGGCAGGTATTGACAACAGGGATAGTGTATACTGGGGATGGCAATGCGTTGTAACCGGAGGCCCTTCACTTGCTTTTGGAGGGAACCGCGGACTTTCAGCTGATGGACGTCTTCACACAAACACTTTGAAGGATGGGAAATGGACACGGATTGATTCACTGCTAAGAGCAACCAACCCTCTTCAATCCCATTGCGATTCAATATTTGCAACTGCTCTGCGCCTTGACAGAATTCTTGCAAAAGCCCGCTACATATTTTTTGAGGGTAAGATAGAAACAGAGGAAAGCAAATTCCTTGCAGATTCAGTCAATAATTCGCTTGCGGCAATATCAGCAGAGATTACTTCAAAAAGCTCAGCGCTGAATGAACTATCATCTTTGTCAACATACCATAGCGGACAAAGAACAAAAGCTGTTGAAAAACTGAGCCGGGCACAGACTCTTTGTGTCTCTCTGGGAACTTCAGCCGATGCTTCAAAATTAACCAATCTCAGGCAGGCGGTTATTGCATTGGAACAGGCTGCGGAACACATTGACGCTGAGCCATCCGAAAGAGTTTTAAGCATGATTGCATATGATTCGGCCAGTTCACTTTTTGTAATTTTCGGCGGAGACCATCTTGATTATCTGCTGAACGACCTCTGGGTTTTTAATCCTGCCATTCCTCGCTGGGAACAGCGCCATCCATATAAGAACCCTCAGCATCGGGCGGATCACAGACTGCTATCCATAGGAAACGGGCGTTTCAGCATGAAAGGGGGCTTCATTTATGGCGCAGGAGGACTCGGATATAAACATATCGGCCCTTCAGAATGGTTTTTCGACCTATCGACGAACAACTGGGAAACAGTGACAGGTGGATCAGGCCTCACACATTCCGACACCAGGGGCTACAGGATTGTTCCTAACACACCGGAATTTTTCATGGGCGGAGATAAGCCTTCTGCTGTAAACACAAAATCGTTCCTTGACACAATAAGCAAAAATGTATGGGTTGAGATGAACCCTCCGTTCAGATCCGCTTCCAACAGAGATTGGGGAACTGTTGCATACGACGCAGAACGCGACATGGTCTATATATACTGCGGTGGTCACTCAGCATACGGCGGGACAGATGTCCTTCACTACCATATGTCAACCAATAGATATGAACAGCCTGTCGCAGCCGATCTTCCTCTCGGCATGCAGGGAGCCAGCGGTACTGCACCTACAGGCTGGAGCTTCAACAAACAGCCATGGATGTCGAATCACACCTGGAATTCATATGAATACCATCCCAAACTGAAACAGATGGTTCTTGCCGGCCGTCAACAGCCATGCTGCGGAGCAATTACAGACGACTGGATCTATTTTTACAACCCGACTACGACTGAATGGACAAGGAAATATCATGGACTTCCTTTCAGTGTGCAGGGGCCCAACGTATGCAACATGAAAAACACAATGATTAATTGGTCTGGAAGAGAACTTTGGGAGCTTAACGATTCAACTCTTAACTGGACGAAATGGACAATCAATGGAACAGTTCCAACTACCTCTGTAGATTTTTGCGGAATAATTTATGATTCTCTGCGTGATCGTATACTCATGTTTTCGTGCGAAGGCTATAATTTGCCTTTCAATGGTGCTGTTCATTCGCTGGATCTTAAAACTAAAACAGTTACAAAACTTATTCCTTCCAACGCTGCAGCCATGTCAAATACCGACTACCTACGTGAAATTGTTTATCTGCCTGAACTGGACAAGTTTTTATTTGTCGACGACCTTACTACAGGTGCAGGCAAATATCTGCTCTACGACCCCAATGCAAATCTCTGGATGTCCGCATCAATTCCCGGAAAGCTGGACAAGGGTGTCAATTCTGGCCTGATTTATGACAAAAAAAGAAAACTGGTCTGGCATTTTAACAATGGATATTCCACAGGAGACTACAGGGCGGGAAATGTCAGAGTGCTGAAAATTGACTCGGCCTCTCTTCAGGTTTCGCCGGTTGCCAATACTGTTGCAGAAAAAACCGGATTGAACGGTGCGCTGTCTATGACGCTTTTTAATTCACTGACATCAAATATTAGAATATGCGTCGGAGGAGTTTCTGACAACGGTAATATTGATCTTGAAGTTTATTCATCAGACGGTGTTAAAGTTGCAACTCTCTATAATGGCCAGACGAATTTAAAGAGTTCTCTTAACATAAATTGGAACACTTCCAAAGTAGCTTCCGGAGTGTATTTTGTAAATCTCAAACATCAGGGACGCACACTAACCTCCCGGATACCGGTAATTCAATAACTTAATACAGGAGCAGCAGCACATGAAAAAAACAATATATGTAACTCTTTTTTCCGCCATTCTCATAAGCGGGACAATGGCTCAATATTTAATTCCTTCAAACACGTGGGTAAAAAGCACTCTGACCTTCAGACTTCCATCAAATGTCACCGGCGCATATTGGTCTACTACCGACGGCTACTGCACCTCCATCTTTGACGACAGCACCGGCCGCCTGCTTTGGCGGACAGGCGTTGGTCAGAGCGGTGCAACAGGATGCAAACTTGATCCAGGCTATTATTCCAATACCTTTCTTTCATGGAATGCCATCAAAGATACTGCATATGCGATTGATCTCTTTAACTGGGGCGGAGGTTCCGGCGGTAGCGGCTGCCTGCTTCCTGGATTTGCCACAGATACAACGCCAAGTCCAAGACACACATATGATGGAATAACATACTGTAAAAGTAATCACTCTGTTTATCTTATGGCAGGTGCAAACTGGAAACTCACTCTTGACACAACACGCTCTCCAATAGATGCAAGAAACATGCTGCTGCTTGACGACAGTTCTACATGGAGACTCTCGCTCAATGACGGCAAGTGGCACAGAATACATGGAAGCATCCGCCAATACTGGAACGGCTATGCAGCCTCTCCGTATGAAAGCCATCTACGTGCATGGCCTGAAGGGGGCAAACTGCTTTATGTAAACGATGGCGGTGACAAACACGCTGAAATGAACCTCTCCACCGAAAAGTGGACCAACATTACAACCGCCGCTCTGAAAGCACCTATGAGTTTATACAACGCACGTTCATGCTGGGACAGGAAGAGACAGCTGTGGGTTTTCAGAAATGATACTAATGTGTGCACATACAACCCTTCCACCCGCACATACAAAAAACTTCCTTCATGTAAAGTTTCAGGAAGCCAGGCGATATCATACGACTCCAGGCGCGATGTATATGTGGCTGCCGGTCTCGCCATGAACTCTGTCCGCTATTTCAGATACAGCGACACCTCATGGGTAGCGCCAGTGATTGCAAACTCAGCAGCACTGCCAAGCGGCTATCTGGCTTATGACTCAACAAATGACCTACACCTTCTAGTTTACCAACAGGCAACACACCGTTTTAGACTTGACACAACAGGAGCATCCAGCTATATCGAAAAAGATTTAACTAGAGAACGTTCATCTGATCCATTTTCTATTCAAATATTGCCCAATCCGTTTAAGCCGGTAACATCATTAATGATTTCCGGTTCACCTGAAGTATTATCTGAAATTACTATTATGGACATAAACGGCAGAGCAGTCATGAAAAGGGCCGTATATGGAAGTAATGTGAAGCTGGATTTCACGATTCTCCCCTCTGGCAGATATTGTGTAATGGTAAAAAGGGGAAACAGAATCTCTTCAGCTTCGGCGGTATTATTTAAATAACTTTACAGATTTTACTACATCGCATGAAATTAGCTATCTTGCCTGCTATATATGGCCGGTATTTTAACGATATTACTGCTCTGTTTTTCTATTCTGGCTTCAGCCGCTGAATCCGGTAGAACAGATCCATCAAAGGAGACCTCCTCAGCCAACTCTCAAAGTGGCTGGATAAGTTTTACACTGGATATTCCCAAGGGGACACCTTCTGTCCCATTAATCTCTTTTGAATTTAATAAATCATCAGGACCATCCCGCTTAGACATGACCCGTCTATTTCTGCAACTTGCCAGCGATTCTGTTAACATTGAATTATGCTATTCCACCGGAAGTATTCTTAGACAAATCCCCCTACATTCAGATTCAGCTCTGCTTCCAGCTTATTTTGAGATAAACTACACTCTTATAGGTAATGACTCATTGTCGTTTGTAGTATTCGCAAATGGAATTAGACTCGCTGTTATTAAAGAAAAGACCCTCTTTCCTGTTGAAATGAGACGTTGTCAAGAAGGTACTTTACCAGGCTTGATAATTGAAGAGGTTAAATTCACTTCTGAGAGACCAATAAAAATTCCCTTACCACCAGATTCTCTAACAGCACATTCTGACAGCACCGGAAGGTCTCTTTTTCAATGCCGTTTATACAAAAGCAGGTATGCAGGTGAAAAACTAGTTGAAACACATTGGCAGATTTTCACCAAGAATGATACAAATATGCCGATTATTCAAGAACTCGGCTCTGAGGCTGTATCTCTACAGAAATTCACACTGGGTGGATACCTGGATAAAGACGAATACTTTTGGAGAGTCCGTTCGCGAAACAACTTAGGCGGACTGAGCAAATGGAGCAATTGGGGCACATTAACAGTACACGACACCTTAAAACGCTACTTCATAGTTCGCTCGTTGACAATAACAGAACTAAATTCCGCACGTGAAATTAAACAGATTATTCCAGGCGAATGGTACCGCATTAATGTATCCATAGACAGATTTGCGCCATGGAGTTATCTGGGATATGCCGTAATAGCTATTTCAGATTCAAACTACCCATTCGGCAATCCGGCAAACAAAGGGGGAATGTTTCTAAGTGCGCATAACTACGTAGCCAATCTTTCATTTTACACCGACACAAGAGTTGCCGCCTCTGTTCACGAAAAAAAAGTCGAACGTTCATTTTCCAACCGTTTTATTGCAAACAATCTGCAGGGACTTTACGTTGACCCCTCTCCTGACGGGATATTTTTAGATACTGTAACCGGTAATTTCTCTTTTAAAATGCGTGTTCTAAATAATGCTGCACCAGGGATCTGGTCCCTTTCAGCCTATGTAATGGGCATTCCGCCAGGAAAAACAAAATCCAAAGATGAACGCTTTTCGATGCGTTTTGAAGTTCCGGTTCAGATTGGCAAACGCCCCAAAGCTACCAGAACTTTTACTGCAATAATCGTTACACTTATTATAATGTTCTGTATAGTACTATTATATATTAAACGTAAAAATAATGTGGCAGTTCCAACCAATGTGCCTGCCCACCCCCCCCTTGTTTCAAATGACCTTACCAGCTACCTCTCCTCGCAGCTCCATCGTGAGGACCTGACCCGCGAAACAATCATTTCAGAAATGAAAATAACCAGAAACCGTTTCTATGAGCTCCTTGCCGAAACCGGCAAAGCGGCTCTTCCGGATCTGCTCAAACTTCTGAGAATTTCCAAAGCAAAAGAGCTCCTTTTGAACCCGAAACTGACCGTGAGTGAAATTGGATACAAACTGGGCTTCTCCAACATCAGCTACTTCATAAAGGTATTCAGAGAGCTGGAAGAGATGACCCCCCTCGAATTCAGAGAAAAACGGGGCAATTCCAACTAGCAAAATCGTTCCGGCACGATTTTGCTATCTTTTCAGCCCGTTTTTCTTGCAAACAATTACAACTTTTAGGCTATTATTCCACCAACCAAAGGAGGAATAATGACAAAGAGCACCATCACAGCAATTTTATTGACCGCCGTTTTCACCTTCTCAGCCTTTAATGAGTGGCAGAATTTCACATGCACCAAAAGAGTCCAGGCCATCACCTTTGACGGGCTAACATCGTGGTACGGAACTGAAGGCGGACTCTTTGAAGCAACTTCCTCCACCGTGAAGAAATATGATAAGCTTAACAGTAAACTCCCGTCTAATGATATCACATGCATTTTGAATGCAGCCGGAGGAATAAAATGGATTGGAACAAATGGCGGGGGTCTTGTCCGCTGGCGCTCTGCCTCTGATATCGATTTATTCAACACAAAAAATGGTTCATTATTAAATGATGCAGTTCATGGGCTGGCAATAAGCTCCACCGGCAGCGTTTATGTAGTCACCGATAAGGGTTTATCAGTTTATAACGGCACCGGCTGGCAGCACTACAACAACAGCAACACCTCACTACCTGAAGATGTCCTCAACTGCATTGCCATAAAAAAGAATGGTGATATTTTTGTGGGCAGCAACGGAATGGGGCTTTTGAAATTTGCCGGCGGTGATTTTGAAGATGTCGGCATTACCGCTCAGTATATCAATGCACTCGCTGTAGACAGCAACGGTAATTTATGGGCTGCAGCATACTCCCGCGGAGTGACAAGAATAAGTTCAACTGGTACAGCAACCGAATTCCGCCGTCCGACACATGCGCTGCCAAGCAACAACGTATGGTCTGTTGCTGCTGCTTCAAACGGCGATATATGGGCCGCTACAGATAACGGATGTGCAAGATACAAAGGAACTAGCTGGTCAACACAGACAACAGCTGTGCCAAACGTAAATGTAATAGCCGTCTCACCTGCCGGAGAGCCTTTATGCGGCACTACGGATGGGCTTTACAAATTTGACGGTACAAATTTCATTGCGGGAACAGCTCTGCCGACAGAACTCCCAAGCAGCTTTGTAAACACCACTCTCTGGGATGGAACGAATCTCTGGGTTGCAACAATCGACGGCGGACTTGCCAAAAATGCAAACAGCAGCTGGACCTATTACAACAATAAAAACTCCATACTTCCAACCAACCGTGTAAACGCTCTTGCAAAATCGGGAACATGTGTCTATGTCGGAACCGGCATTTATCCCGATACCGGCAACATCATAAAAATCTGCGGCGCTGCCGACTTTACAAGTCTCAAAGAACGCCTATTTGTCTCAAATCTTTATCCGGACAAAAGCGGCAACCTATGGATTAATACTGAAGGCAAAGGGCTTCACCGTTACAACGGTACAACCCTGGACAGCTTTACTATGAGCAACAGCTCAATTCCATCCAACAACAGCCTTGCTATCACCGAAGATTCAGACGGTGCTCTATGGATTGCGCTCGCTGAACGATACAACAACACCAGCACCGGCCTCTGCAAGTTCACCAGAAACGGCGGAAACACATTTACCATGTTCACTTCAGCAAATTCATCCATACCTGAGAACTTCATCAATTCCATTTCAACAGATGCATCAGGAAAACTATGGATGGGAACCAATGCAAGCGGACTCGTCTCCTTTGACCGCAGCTCAGCCTGGGCTACATTTTCTACAGGCAACTCAGCCATTCCTGCAAAGATGATTCACAGCGTGGCAAGAGACAGCACCGGAAATATCTGGTTGGCCACGTCAGAGGGACTTGTCCGGTATAACGGCAGCAGCCAATGGATGGTCTACACCGTTCTTAATTCAAACCTGCCTTCAAGCAAAATCCGCGACATCCGTGTTGACAGCGAAAACCGCAAATGGATCTCCACAGAAAAAGGAATTACCGTATGCACAACATGTGATACCGGTCTTGAAATTGCAGCTGAAAAAGTCTCTTCTAGCTTTGCAGAAACAGAGGAGATATCGGTTTATCCCCAGCCTGCAAATCCCACTCTGACTATCAAAATCAGAAACATAACTGCAGGCCCCTGCGAGGTCTCACTTTTAAATGCCGCCGGAAAAAGTATTAGAAAGCTTTACAGAAGCTCACGAACTGAAGGTTCCCTGAATCTTATTTGGGACGGCAAGGACGACAAGGGAACTCAGACTGCCAGCGGAATTTACGTTATGCGCCTGACAACAACAAATTCAGTAATACTTCGCAAAGTAACAATGATGCGGTAAACACATAGAAGGAAATTATGTCACGCATAGCCATCCTTTTTATATCGCTTGTTACAGCCGGAATAACGGTGGCATATCCTGTTGCCGACACGGATCTTTTCTGGCACCTTGCATCGGGTGAATGGATGGTACGCGCACACGCACTCCTGGCTTCAGATCCCTTTTCCATATCGGCTTATGGGCATGAATGGATTAACGTTCACTGGCTGTATCAGCTTATCATGCTTTTTGTCTATTCTACCGCCGGTTTTGCAGGAATTGTTTTCCTGAAAAGCATAATCACGGCGACAACAGCATACCTGCTGCTCAGCATTCGCCCTGCCGACATGCGCAGCATGCTTATCCGGGGGGCGGTAATTGTATCTGCTCTTTTCTTCATACGTCATCAGCTTGCTGATCGGCCAACTCTTTTCACTCTTCTGTTTATCGCACTTTTCATAAATTTTTTCGAGCGTTACCGTACTGACGGCAGCGCAAAATGGCTAATAGCTTTAATCCCGGTCGAAATTTTATGGGCCAACATTCAGGGGCTTTTCCTACTCGGACCTGCAATTGCCTTCTGCTACTTCCTCGGCGAAAGCCTTACCGCCTTCATCTCGCGCCGCAAGCCTATGCTGTTCCGTCTGGAACCGACAGGAAACAGCTGCAACTCCATCCGTCATACAGCAGTTCTGACATTGCTTTTATGCATAGTGCCTGTGATTAATCCGAACGGAATGGATGTTTACTCTCTTGCTCTTAGATTATTTGAACGAATCCTTCCGTTTACCGCTAATGCATTTTCAATGAATGTGGCCGAAAATGTCCCGCCATCACTGCTGAGCTCTAACGGCAGCAATGAACTATTGTTTTACAAGGTGTTCGGTCTTTTAACCCTGCTCTCTTTTATTCCGACAAGACAGAATCTTTCTGCAGGACGGATTATTCTGTTTACCCTGTTTTTATTCCTATCGGCAATAGCCTTTAGAAACATTCAGCTTTACATTATCGTCTGCACAGCAATAATATTTACAAATATAGATGACGCTGCAGACCATTTCAGAATAAGAGCATCTCTTTCAGTAATATTATTCACTCTTACAATATCTTCGGTTCTTATTTACAGAGCAACGGAGAACGTTGAAAGAGATCCTGCCAATTTTACAGCACCGCGCACCTTCCCATTCGGCGCAGCCGATTATATTGCTTCGTGCAATGTTCCCGGCAACCTGTTCAACAGTGTTCAGGACGGCGGTTTCATTGCGTGGAGGCTATACCCTGCTCAACGCTCTTTTGTTGACGGAAGACTGATACTGCGCTCATCACAGTTTTTCAACACCTACCTCACTATCCTTGACACACCTGTACTTTTCAACGAATACAGCCGCAATTTCGGTATAACAAAGGTTCTACTTCCAACTAATCCTGATACTAGATACTACAAACTGGTAAAGGCCATGAATGCCGACACTGCATGGAAAACAACTTATAAAGACAATTCTCATATTGTTTATACAAGAAAGAACCTATCTGACTCATTACTGACAAAACGGATTCACGAGGAGAATTTAAGGACTTTAAAAAACGAATATGTAAGGAGGAATGAATGTTTAAAATTATCATCCTGGTAACCGCTCTTTTAACGCATGGGGCGGTCAATCTCGGGCAGGTCCACAGACTGCTTCAGACAGATTCTCTGTTCGAAGCCAAATACACCTATGTAAAGGAAGCCGAAAAGGCCATTTACCTTGTGGACATATCCAATCTCTCAGAAGTGCAGATTGCCAGTCTCACAGGCACAGGAAGCGTATATTCACCGCTGATCTCTCCAAACGGGAAATGGCTGACATTCTGGTTCGGCAGCCAGAGCGGCGGTACAGTTTATGTCTGCGAACTTAAAGCTAATGCACAGTTGCACACTGTGGGTTCCGGTTTTGATCCTCATTGGTGGGTAAATCCATCAACTGGCAAAGTGAACCTTGTTTACCCCACAGGATTTGAAGGGATGAATTTTCCTCAGGTAAACGGAAGTACCATCCTGCGTGAAATTGACACAGTAACTCTCGAAGCAGCATCAAAAGCAGATACACTAATACCCTACTCATTCAATGCCGGTCTTTCGCCATACGGTCAGTTCATGGCAACTGCCTATATGTCAACAGACCTTTATGACATACACAATAAATTTCACTACTCCCTGAACGGCGGACTGCAGGCATGCAACGCATCTATCACGCCATCAAAAGCGTCCTCCGAACAGGATCTTACACTTATGCTCGGACTCGGCATAACCATAGATGATATTTCATATGCTGTCCATGAGGTCTTCTACATCCGCAACAGGACCGACGAAATAGTCTGGTATCAGGAGATGGTGCCCGGCATTGACGAATGGCAGAAACCTGAATGGTCAACACATCGTAACTACGCTGCAGCTCTCGGAAGAAGAACTGGAACATCAATATATGATGCATATCTCATAAAAATTGACTCGGGGTTCACACCTTTAAGTAAAACGAGTGACTATTCCCCAGTCAAAATAAAGGAAGGTTTAACTTTCGGTAGTTTCCCCCATTTCTATCTTGCAGATGATCCTGTGCCAATAGCGTCAAGAGGCTCACTTGCAATGCGAGATTCTGTTGTTATAGGAAAACTAATTTCCTCACCCCCCCCAAAAAGAGAAGAAAAAAACGGTTTCTGCGGACAGGGTGCACTTATGGCAACACTTTTCCTTATAGTAATAGGCAAACGTGAAAAAAGAAAACTGGAGAAGAAAAATGAGAAACAGTAAAACAAAAGAAGCGATAATACTTTCTATTACAGGCGGACTACTCTCTCTCTTTGTCATATTTCCAGGCGCTATACCATCACTCTTTTCAGCAGACGGAAGTGCAAATCTCAGAAAAGAGAGAGCATCAACGGACAAACTGCAATGGTGGGAAGGCATCCGCGGGTGCGGAGTGGGTGGAGGTGCCGGCGGCGGCGGCGGAGGCGCCAAATGGATTGGACGCGGTGTTACCGGCGGCCAGGTTGACTTGCAGCTTATGTCCTCAACAACACTCGGAGGCGATTACGAATACAGCAGTCTGTCCGCCCAGATTTCAAAGAACCTGTTTAACAATAAATATAATGCAGCCTTAAGCCTTCCATGGTCGGACAAAAGTGGAACCTTCGAACTTCGCCAGGATCAGCCACCTATAACCCAGGAGGTCGGAGGCTTCGGAGATATGGGATTATCATTCGGCAGAAAATTCGGCGAATCAGATCAAGGAAATCTTACACTAACCGTTGGACTCCCAACCGGGAAATATAATCATCGAAGACACGATCCTACACACCCCAGCAAAGCTAGCAGGGACACATTGAAGACTTTTGTTACTCCAGAACTACAATCAGGTAGTGGTCTTTACAATTTGAGCTTTAGCTATGACTATGTACTTGATAAAGACTGGGGCCCTTCAATTTTTGGGATATCATATACCGCTATGATAGGTTCAATCTCCACTCCATTTTCTCGTAACGGCTTCGGAGCACAAAACGACATTTGGAGTGATGATGCAATTGCTTGGGATCTCGCACGACCTATGACTGAAGAGGTTCCTTTATACGTATGGTATGATAACGATATTCCAGACTCACTTAACAGCTATAAAGCATATGACCTCGTAGGCGTGCGTAACACATATCACGTCAGAGACAAATCAGGAAAGGATATGGGGCCGCTAAAAGGCGACTACGTCGGAGATGTTCTAGGACTCAATGCGGCTTTCGGCCTGAAAGAGGAGAAATGCATCCATTCGCTGCAGTTTTCATACTCATATAAAATTTCTCCGGACTGGTACCTAAGACGTGTAGATCAGACTGAGCTTGGAAAGAAAGAGAATCGCATAAAAGAGATTGATACATATTACCAGACCATATTACTGAATCCCGTTATAAGAGATCAAGGACGCCACAGCTTTAATCTCGCATACGGTCTTGAAATTAGTTCCGACTATTTCCCCTTCTTTCTTGCTGGAAGCATGGCTTTCAACACTAAGGAAATTATGAGTTTCGGTGCAACACTCGGTCTTAAAGGTTCATTTTTCTAACCATGTTTACAAAGGAGTATCAAATGTTTAAAATGACAAATCTCGCCATGCTTCTAATCTTGGTCCTAAGCGGAAGCAGCTGGGCTGCCCGCGGCAAAGCGCTTATGCTTAATGCTACAGGCACTGAAGCCCGAACAACTCCGGGTGATCTCATCATGTGCACAATGGACGGAACAAAACGGACATACGACACGCTGGTGCGCGGACAGGTCTGGGGTCCCGGCTTCTCGCCGGATGGGAAGAAAATTGCATATGCTTTCAACAGCACTGTTTTTGCACTTGACTTATCAACAAGAGCTTCTGAATCTCTCGGGACCTGCGCGGCATTCAGCGCCTGCCCGAATATGAATTGGACCACTGACAACAAGATTCTCTGGTCGGACGGTGCCAGCAACAAAATTTTCAGAATAGATGTAGCCACAAAAAAACGTGACACAGTTCATACAGGAACAACAGGACGCATTTCAACATCCATTGACGGTAAAAGAGCTGCATGGGTAATGCCACCCAGAGCAGCAATAATTGGCGGAAAAGAATATGCATATCCCGGCGGCTGCGGCGGAGCAATTTCCCCGAGCGGAAAGTATTTGAGCTGCAACTACAACACCGGCCACAAAACCATCAATATCTATGAATTTTTAGACAATGGCCCGGCGCAGGTTGAAATTGCAACAGTTTATGCTCCGACTGCCGACCCAATAAACGGCATAAAATTCGGCAGATCAGATTCATGGCTACTATTCACTACAGAGGTTGCAACACCAAATGGTTACATTTCCGACTGGCGGACAGGAACCAGCATTAAAGTTGCCAACCTGCCCATCCATGATTTCTTCGACGAAAGTGATGTTGTACCGGACTCTGCTGAACTAACCGGCATCGGTATCTGCTATGAACACCCAAACAGCCCTGCGCTTGACTATGAGACTATTTACGCAGGCGACACAAACTTAATTAAGTTTGTCGGTTACTATACAAAGGGTGGCAAACAGTACACATGCAGAATTACCAGCGGCATGACATTTACTTTTGACAACAGCAAACTTAATGTCAACACCTACCGCTACACCGGACTGGCAGCTGGAGATTCTCTAAAACTTATCTGTGAATTTTCCGGATTCAAAGACACCTGTCTCATATCTGTACTGCCCAGACCGAAGGGAACAGGTTTTTATGCAACATATTATACAGATACATTATACACGAACAAGGCCTTTTCAAGAATTGATCCTACAATAAATTTTGCATGGACACACAACACCTCTCCAGGAGCCCCCATTCCAAATTACTCCTATTGGTCGGCTATGTGGAAAGGCTTTCTTGATGTGCCTGAACCGGGCGACTATATCTTTTACTTCCTGCAAAGTGAAGGTAATGATGTGATTGATGGATACCAGGTGATTGTAAATGACAGCATGATAATAACCCGAAAGACCGGACAGAGCTGGAACTACCCGTGGGTTACTCCAAAAGCAAGCGTACCGCTTACACTTGCCAAAGGTAAAAACACAATTACAGTAAAGACAAAGAAAAGAAATGGCCAAACAGTCATTGCTAAGTTGTGGTGGTCTGGGCCAAATATGGAACAGCAGTATATCCGGCCTATCTTTGTAACACCAGATTCCGGCCAGCCATATACATCAATAGAAAAAGCTGCAACAACTCTAACAGATGAAGCATTCGGTGTCTCAGTGTATCCTTCACCGGCCAACCCTTCAGCAATGATCCGTCTGAATGGTTTGACAGCAGGCAAATTCAATGTAACACTGTTCAGCAGCAACGGACAGATAGTTCGCACCTGGAACAACATGTTAAGCAGCGGTAAGTCATCAGCTATAGTCTGGAACGGCAGAGACAACAGAAATAATGCTCTTGCCAGCGGAATTTATACTGTCCGGATTGAGCAGGATAAAAGATGTGCAGTAACACGAACACTATTGGTGAGATAACTACATAATGGATAAACCTATTCTTCCGGAAACTGGACCAATTACTGAGATTGCTATACTAAAAGTAGCAAGACTCAAAATTGCAGCAGCAGCATGCTTCGGATATCTGCAGAATGCTCTTGGTCAGAATCTTATTACCGTAATTGTAAAGGTTTTCGGAGGAAAGGATTTCCACCTAGGACTCGTTAGCGCAATTGCAAGTATGGGCCAGGTGTTGCAGTTTGCAGGGTCACTGATCCTGCAAAAAATAGCATCAAACAAAAAAGGATATCTTACAGGAGGTGCAATATCTATTATTGCACTTTTATTTTCTGCATTCTTTGTTTTTCACGCACATTCCTCCTGGTCAAATGGCGCTTTTACCGGCTACATTCTGATGGTATTTTTATTAGCTCTTGGAGGAGCCATCTGCGGCAATATCGCAGTGAGTTGGATTGGCGATCTTGTCCCCAAAGATAAACTTGGCTGGTTCTTCAGTCTGAAGTGGATTGCAATAAATGTAGTAACAATTATCGGCGGCTTATCTCTTGCTAAAATTGCAGACGTATACCCTACACCAAAAGGCTACGCTTTAATTCTCATTCTAGGAACAGCGGCCTCAATCATTGCAATGTTAATTTTTCTGACAGTGCCTGACAGAACCCCAAAAACAACCTCTTTTTTTGGATCTGGAAAAAATGGCAAGGATCGTCTAAATTACGGCAACTCCGTACTCTGGTGCTATGTTGCTTTCTATGTAATTTGGGCAGGTGGCAGGACACTTCTTAATACATTCGCTCCAGTTTACCTCATAGATAAGTTCCACTTTAAACTGACAGATCTGGCCTGGCTCAATACGCTCTGCCTGACCGTCAGCATCATTGTCATTTACATTATTGGAAATCTTTCCGGCAAAAAAGGGAGTAGAATACTTCTGCTTTTAATGTCAGGAGGCGTTGGAGTGCTTATGTATCTCTGGGTGCTCTCTGCATACTTCGGAATTGTGCCTATTATCATATACTACATTCTCAGCGGTGCAGCAGGTCAGACACATTCCATGCTTGCAATTAATTACGGAATCGAGATTTTTCCGGATAAAGGACGTTCCGCATATCTCGCCTTTGCCCGTTTTTTCATAGGCGGAATATCTATCATCGCCCCCTTTCTGGCAGGTTATGTAATGACCATATTCCACAATGTGCAATACCAAATAGGCGGAGCAACAATCGATCGATACCATCTCTGTTTCCTTGCGGGGGCAACAATAACAGTTTTCTGCACAGTTCCGCTCTTTATCGCAGGAAACAGGACTGTTCAACCGCTGAATAATGATGCCATTCAGCAGAATTGATATAGCCAGATGACCAGAAAAAGGATATAATTATCACATATATAAAGGAGCCGATATGAAACATATTTTTTTAACAGTAATCACATTCTTGTCCTTTTCTGCATTTTCTGCTGTTACTTTTACCACACCGCCAGTGATATCCGGCGGAAGCGGGAATTTTCAAATCAGTTTTGCTGTATCAGAATACTGCGATGTCGAAGTAGCAATTGTGAAACTTTCGGACTCTTCGGTTGTTCGCCATCTTGGAGCCGCTGTTCTTGGAGCAAATCCACCCCAACCATTCACTCCTAATTCCCTTTCTCAGACCCTTGCATGGGATGGAAATGATGACAGAGGCAATGTGGTCACAACACCGCTCACAGGACTCAGCGTACGTGTCCGGGCAGGAATGCAGATCTCTTACGAACAGGCTATAGGCGGAAATCCATATGCATTCAACGCTCAATTCGGCATCAACGGTCTTTTCCTTTCGCAAAGCGGGC
>JAEUSG010000468.1 GCA_016788315.1 Fibrobacterota bacterium
TTGTATGATATGGCTGGTAACGTTGAAGAGTGGTGTAACGATTTGTTTCCTTTTAGTGGAGTATATTCAGATAGTGCACAAATTGATCCAACTGGTCCCGCATCTGGTTCCAATAATAGAGTATCTCGAGGCGGTTCTTGGGCAGCACCGCAAGAATACTTAAGGAGTGCCTGTAGAAACTATTTCGATCAAAAGGAAAGTTGGAGCTTTTATGGGTTAAGGGTGGTTTGCCGTTAGTGATTTATACACTTTAAGAATTTCAACTTGCTGTCAGTGTTGCACACTCAACACTTAGACTTCTAATCAGCCAAAATCAATTAAAATGATCGGGTTTATGTATATATTGACCCTCTCTCTTGTAAATATTATTTAAACTGTTAGCATATATTAGTGCTAGTGGGGGCAATAGAAAATATGGCTGATTCAATTGAATCGAAAGTACTTTTAGTAAGTACTGAATTACTGAATTCAGATTCAGGAAGTATTGACTACTCAAAAATTACAGATACAGTATTAGAAATCTCCGGTGCCAAATATGTTGTTTTCAATCAATTCGAAGAGAATAGCAAAGATTTCACAACGAAAGCTATCTCCGGCGTAAATACTAACCTAGTAAAAATCTCGTCATTATTAGGCTTCGAACTTATCGGCAAGAGATGGCAGCACGATCCAAATAAAGCGGGGAAAACAAGTAAAAGTATTATTACAAAATTTTCAGGTCTTCAAGAACTTGTAAATGGTGTTTTATCATCAGCTGTCATATCTCTCCTGGAGGCTACATTCAGTATCGGAGAGGTCTATGTAGCAAAGATTTCAAAAAGTCAATATGAAGTAGGTGATTTTACCCTCATTTTCAGCAAAGGTGCAACATTACAAAACACAGAAACACTTCAATTGTTCTCAAACCTTGTCGGTTTATGTATAGAAAGGAATAGAGCTCTTTCAAATCTGAAGGAGAGTGAAGCAAATTTCCGTTCTCTTGCAGATCATGGTCAAGCTCTTATCTGGACATCAACGCCGGACAAATTGTGCAACTATTTCAATAAGGTCTGGCTCGATTTTACCGGTAGAACCCTGGAACAGGAACTTGGTAATGGTTGGACTGAAGGGGTTCATCCTGACGATTTCCAAAGATGTGTCGATATATATGTTACAGCATTTGATAAACGTGAAAAATTCAGTATGGATTATCGCGTTCGGCACAAAAGCGGAGAGTATCGTTGGATTCAGGATGACGGAACACCTCGATATGATTCAAAAGGTAATTTTGCGGGCTATATCGGCCACTGTCTGGATATTAACGAGAGAAAGAAGATTGAACATGAGCTTAAGGTAAGTAAAGAGCATTTTGAATTGATTTTTGAGAATTCCGGAACTTCAAACTCTATTTTTGACAAAGATTGCCGCCTTATCCTGCAGAACATGATCTCAAAAAAACAATTAGGCACGAAATCAGAAGAAGCCTATGGCCGTTCCGTTATTGAAATATTCGGCCCGGAAAAAGGGAAAATTGTATACGAGCGAATGTGCAAAGTTATTCAGGAGAAACAGTCTTCCTCTTTTGAAACTCTATTTAATTTGCCCACTGGCAAAAAGTGGTTTCATTCGATTTATCAACCTATTTTGGGTGAAGATGGAGAAGTGCAGTATGTACAGGTTGTCTCCCAGGATATAACAGATCATAAGAAACATGAAGAGGCACTGCACAAAATGCAGCGTCTGGAATCATTGGATATTATGGCAGGAGGAATTGCGCACGACTTTAACAATTTGCTGACAGCAATTACAGGGAATGTTGAAATTGCTGAAAACAAGAACAGCGACACATCTATTGCACAATTTCTTTCGAAAGCAAAGAACAATCTCAGCAGAGCAAAGAGTTTGGCAGCTCAACTTCTTACTTTTGCACAGGGAGGAGAACCGGTTCAGGAAGTATGTCATATATTCCCATTTGTTAAAGAAATTGCTGAGTTCGCA
>JAEUSG010000514.1 GCA_016788315.1 Fibrobacterota bacterium
TTGTAACGAGGAGTCTTGGAATGAACAGAATTTTCAGTCCTTTTAATGAGTCGAGATGTTCCTCTTCAACTACACGGTAAGGAATAGAGGCACGCACAAGAGCCCTCGCATATCCCTGCATCGATGCTGTAGCCCGTATACCCTTTCCCTCCTGTGCCCAGATCATGTAGTATGACTGCGGAGAAAAGAGTATGCCAGCTTCTGCGTTTTCGGAAGGTGCATACGAGTCAAAGATCTGTTTATTCTTGTCCAGTATCTCCCGTGTTTTTTGCAGTCCCTTAATGCGATCATCTGCAAAGCCGTCACTGCCTGTAATACCAAATCCTCCAGACTCACGACCAAAAACTTCATCACGCCAGCACCAGAAAAGCAATTTATCCGCACCGCATGCGATGCCGGTCCAAATCCAGCGCTGCTGAGAGGCTGCATCAACGGGATCGTAAATATTGAAGCCAATTGCAGAACGGCCGCCTTGAATTTCAGAGAGCCACACCTTTTTACCGCGGGCGGCTGACTTGATGAATTCAATACGCATGCCGAAAGAGGCTTCATCTATACCAAACCATTTTGGAAAACTGCTGCATCCTATGCCGTCAAGATTGTCTGCAAGGTTCCAGTCGTTGCCGCGATCAAGCGGATATTGAGGATCGTGAAGAGAGGAGAGACCTCCTCCGCCCATCAACGGAGATGGTGTTGCCGCATGAACAGTAACATCATGATTCGGATCAATCTCTTTCATTGCCTTGTATCTCATTAGCCCATGTTGATCACAGTTCCATGTGCGGAAGTGTTCCCATGCTGTCATTTCTGTGTAGGTTCTGTCGTAAGATTTACCGGGAAGAATTTCTTCAAATGTATTATATCGTCTCATCCATATTTTGTTAAGATTATCCAAATTGCCGAACTTTTCTTCAAGCCATTTCCTCCATTTCGCAAGAGTGTGCGGACAAAAGCAGACCATGTTCTCGGAGTTGTAGTGCCAGCGAAGTTCATTCCATGCGTCCCATCCGGACAGCGCTTTGCTGCCGCGGTAATGACGTACTGTTTCCTGAAGAAAACCTTTCATGAGTTTCAATACCTCAGGATGGTCGAAGCAGCCTCCCGGAGTGAGTCCGAAGTGGTTTTCGCATCTGTTTGAGGAAATGACTTTGTTTCCCATATGGTCAATCATCTCGCTGCCGGGAACGGCAGAATGAATCCAATAAGGGTGAAGTTCGGCACTGGTGCTAAGTACAACATTCATCTTGTTTTTTTCGGCAAGTTCCACAAGGCGATCATAGTCATCAAAAACAAAAGTTCCTTTTTTTGACTCGACCCATGCCCATACAACCCATAATTGAACTGTGTCCAAACCTGCATCTTTCATCGCTTTAATGTCATCTTTCCAATACTTCTGAACGGGAAATGGAGGTCTATAATATTGCGTACCGATTTGAATCATCAGTTACTCCTGTTTTATGTGTAATATCAAAATACTGCTTATTTATCATAAAATCTCATTAACTATTGCCTTTTAATGTCGAAATATTGCTCTTTTTAGGTATGGCATTAAGCAGATGGCATAGGGGAACCCTTGAGTCCCGACCATTTCGAGTACGCATCCCATATCCAAATGGGCTGTACGTCTCTAGAATTCAGGTTTATAATCAGAGAAAAATTGTTGCACCGCATTATCATAGGGATATTGAGATACTTCTTACCATCGATGCTGAAGGTGAACTATACATAGATGGCAGAAAGTATGATATGCCACCTAATTCTCTCTTTGTTGTACCGTCTGAGGCTGTGCATGCAATCAGGTATATTTCCAACAGAGTTCTGGTTCTTCAATTAAGCACAGACGAGGTATTCCGTCTAATAAAAAAAGTTAGCGGTTGTACTATCAAAGAATTTGATAGTCTTATTCAAAAAATACCAGTTGAGGTAGGACCCGCCTCTGATCGTGTTAAAACACTTATTATGAATCTTAGCCGCGAAAAAGGTGCAAATAAAAACATGCCTATTTCTTTTGCAGAAATTGCCGCTATCTCAGAAATGCTTTCACTTATACTGCCTTCAAAAGAAAAAGCTGAGTCTTCAATAATTAGAACTGACGAAAGAATAAAACGCATTATTGATGTTATGGAGTCTATGGATTTTTCTGAAGGTGCGATTTTAGATAATATTGCCAGAAAAGCCGCTCTTTCTAAATTTCATCTTTGCAGGATCTTCAAGAAGGGTACCGGGATGACCGTTCACAGCTATCTGAATACTTTACGAATGTCAAGAGCGTCATACAGGCTGCTAGAAAATTCATCAATTTCAGATGTTGCGTATGATTTCGGCTTCAAAAGCATCTCTCATTTTATACAGACTTTCAGAAAGACTTTTGGTAAAACACCTAAGCAATGGATTCTCCGACGGCAGGAAACAGAAGTATAAAATAAAATCAAATTTTACTAGGCGGAATGCCGGTAATTTTTTTGAACACTCTGCTGAAGTAAAACTCATCATCATAGCCGACAAGACGAGAAACCTCCTTAACAGAATAATTCTCGCTCCTGAGCATTCTCCCGGCAGTTTCAATGCGGATGTGGTTGATGTAGTTCATTATGGTTTTACCACTGCTCTTTTTAAAAAGTCTGTTCAGATGCTGCTCATTGCCATTACAGGAACGGGCAATGTCTGACAGGGTAATCCGCCTCTGAAAGTTTGCATGAATATATCTGAAAATATCGTTTACGCGTGAAGGGGACTTTTCTGCACAGCTCTGTTGACGGAGTGCACTCTTAACAATGAAGAGCAGCTCAATTAATCCGGCTGAAAGAGCCAATCCGAAGTCATTGTTCAAGTGTGATTCAGGTAAAAGTGATGGAAGATTTAAAAACGAGCTCTCTATTTTATCACACCAGTTTTTTGCCGCTGATTGCGGAGTTTCAAGCGGCGGTACTTCAGTATACGGAAAGAGTTTATTCAGCAATTCTCCGAATGGAATCGTTAACGGGCAGTTTCTGTTGTCTGTGAATGTAAACGTTATTTCAAAATATGAGTATGGCTGATCTGATTTTGAAAAAAAAGAATGGGGAATATCAGGACTGATAAAAACCAGCTGACCCGGTTCTGTTGAATAAATTGTGTCGTTTAATCTAATTTCACCGCCTGTCACATAATAAATAAGATGGTAGACAGGGTGTGAGTGCGGTTTTGGATTGCCTCGTGACACGGTTTGTGAAAAGTGTTCTATGCCAAGTGCATAAATGTTTCCGTTGTGCTGTATTGAAAAAGCTGCGTCTGCATTTTTAACGTTTTGCTTAGGTAGATAGTAATTAATCATCAAAAGTCCTTAATGTCCATGCAAATCTCCATGTGGTGCATGGTTAATTAGTCTTATTAGAAGTAAATTATAATAAACTTGAGTCCCTATTGTACATGTTAACATTGGAGATCAGAATGGAAACACTTGTAAAAGAACTTATTTCACTTACTTCAAGGAATAATGGTCTCGCACCTGTTGATTTGGAAAAGTTCTGGGCGGAAAATGAAATAGCCTGTAAAGATCCATTCTCAAAAGATGCGCCTGTTATGGCTTGCGGAATTGTAATGGAAGGTGAATGTGTTTTCAGTGAACTTGGTGTACCAGTGGATTTCTGGAAATATGAAACAGATCAGGAATTCAGATTGTCACTTAATAAAGCATACAATGATAAAGCAGAAAAAATAGTCGGCAAGCGTCTGCTGAACGAAAATTTTATTGCTCCGGATGAAAAATATCCGGCTGTTAAAATGCTAAATGATTTTTTCGAGGCTGAACGTTTATGGGAGTCCGGTTCCTGGTGGTTAAAAGAGTCAGCACATTCTCCTGAAGAATTGGAAGCACTTCTGGACAGGGTTGAAGAGAGAAACATTAATTCTAGAAAATTCATGCTGCCGGAAAATTGGGTGGAGGAGAAACAGAGATTGATTGCTCGCGGTATTAAACCGCCAAAATATTCTTCACAGAGAGGACCGGTAACATTTGCAACATCAGTTTTCGGTATTGAAAATCTGATTTTTCTGATCATGGACAAGCCTGAACTTGCAGCACGTTTCAGAGATCTCATTTTAAAAACAATGATAAGCATCCGGACTGTTCTTGACGAAGAAAGCGGCTACACTCCGGAAAATTCACCAAAAGGTTTCTCTTTTTACGATGATAATTGCATGATGCTTAATGCAGAGATGTATGAATTTTTTGCATATCCTATTGTTAAGACAATTTTTGAGAAATATGCACCAGATTCAACGGACTGGCGCTATCAGCATTCCGATTCCGCTATGGGACATCATTTACCGCTTCTGTCAAAGCTTAACTTCACGCAGGTGAACTTCGGTCCTACTCTGACCGTGAATGAGATTCACAGTTTTATGCCCAAAACACGAGTTCAGGGTCAGCTTCATCCATTCACATTTATGCGTGACGAAAAAAAGAATATCCTGCTCGAACTTCTACGTGATTTTGAACAGGCAAAGGAACGGCGGGGTGTTGTATTTGCAACAGCGGGCTCTGTCAGCAATGGTTCAAAACTGGAAACATTAAGGCTGATAATGGCAGGTATTCAAAAGTATTGCAGATACTGATTATCAATTGATAAGGGTGATTCTCTGTTTAATAAGGGCTATCAATCGGCTTTTATAATCAGCCGATATAGGTGAATCATTGATGCTGATGATGAATTTATCTGAACACTCTTCATAATTACTATAGACATTATCTCTCTGTTTTTCTGATAAACCAAGACTTTTTGCAAGTGAGTCGAAGTCCGAACGGTTCAACTTAGCTTTTTTGCCGTTTATGGTAAGTGCAGACTCTTCCCTGTCTTCCGGTAAAACCAGTACTGTTGAAACAAGATCATAGGCTGGAGCAAGTCGCAGCCCTGTAGAGCTTTCTATCAGAGAGTAATTTTTCAAATGCATATCACTGTTGCCGATGATGTAATTAAAGACAACTCTAGAGAAATAGTCAACTAAATCAATGCCTGGATATTCACTGTATTGAAGGATAAGTTTTCCAACTTTTTCTGTAGAGCCTCGGTATTTGTCTTCTGTCAATCTTTCTGCTATTTGACAGAAATCCTCCATACAGAGTTTGTCTCCAGTTGGGGTTCTGTCAATTCTTTTTGTAATAAAAGAAAGTTCGCCGGATCGTAGCGGTATAAGTCCGCACGGTACTGTTGGAATACCGGCTAATACAGCCAGCTTCATTATTGTATACTCATTTTCCGGCAGTTGCGGATATTCATCGGCTGGTGGCTTCAGTATGTAGTTTCCCCACAGGCCAACCCAGGTAAGACGACTATCTCTATCCTTGCCTTGGACATTTAGCGAAAGCTTTTTTTGTACACCAGTAACGGTAATTCTGTTTAAAACCGATACTGCTGCATATTCTTGAATCCTATCAAGTGATAAGTCAAGAACAGGAGGTTTTAATGTGCCGAATAATTCTTTGCAGGTTTCCTCATTCATTGAGAGCCTCGATGCGGACGGCACCAATACAGTCTTTACATACTGCAAGCAGAAGGCCCATTCGATCACGGCTGTCTAGCTTCCAGTTGTGTGCGGCCACCTGAAGCATCCATCCCTCCGGAATCAGCCCGTCAAAAAACGGAAAGAACGTTTTTGATTGATATGGAATAGAGGTGAGAGGTAACGTAACGCTTATTGGTTTTGCTTCTAAATGATTTAAATATTCAGGTAAATAGCTATAAATATACCCTTCGTCGTTTTCTTCGATAATTCCTGCGAGCAGGTTTTTATATAATACGTTACCTCTTCGTGCCATTATGTATAATTCCGTGCTGACTGTTTGACTGGTCCAGCTTCACACCCGAAAAGAGAAAGAACCTGGTTCAGCTTATCAAGCCGTATCGTCTTTTTGCCCTGCTCAACATCACGTATGAATCTAAGCCCAACACCAGCTTTTTTTGAAAGTTCAACCTGGTTCAGATTCAACTCTGCTCTTTTAGATTTAAGAAACTCTGAAAAATTCATAATAATCCTAGCTGCTATACCTAATTGGGTATAAATTATGCCTTTGTATAGTAATTATACCTTTTCGGGTATTAAAATGCAATAATTATTTAATTTATACCCGTTCGGGGTTTGTGGATGCTCTTTGCCACGCTTTAGGAGCTTTTCCAGTCTCTTTCCTGAAACTTTTTGTGAAATAGGAAAGACTCTGAAAACCGCACTTGGCAGCAGTTTCTGTAATATTCATGCTACCTGTCGAAAGCAGCTTCTGCGCTTTTTCTATCCTTGCTTTAAGGCTGTACTCTGCAAGTGTCATGCCTGTTGACTGTTTGAAAATACGGCAGAGGTGATGCTTTGAAATAGCCGTTTCACCTGCGATAGCATCGAGAGAGAATGGTTCAGAGAGCCGCCCATCAATAGCATCGAAAACATGAAGCAGTCTTGCATCTTTTTTAACATTCTTCCGGCCTTGATTTGTATCATGAATCAATCTTAGAATTCTACAAAGTAATTCCATATCCTGTAAAGGATTTTTCATAAGCAGCAGCATTGATTTCAGTAGCTCTTCTCTTTTGCTTTTCATTACAGGATCGACATTACGAAAGAATATTTCTTCGCTGAAATCGGTGTAGCCTGAGAGCGCTTTAAAAATATTACCGCTCTTTAACTGAAGAACATAAACCGAAGCGCTATTATTCTGCGGTCTGATTTTAAATGCATGAACTGTATTTGGATGGATAATGTGAATTTCATTCGGGGATATTTGATATTCCTGGCCGTTTATAAAAGCGGACCCCATTCTGCTCTCGTAAATAAGTATCTCGGTCAATTCATGGTAATGGGGTAAAACATCAGTTGATCTTGAATATTCTGCCTTGTAAAACCGATATAGCGGTGTAGTTAATGGGACAATTTCGCTTTTAGCGATTTTGTTGGATAAATCGTTCTTGGTAATCATAAATAGCAATATAGAGCAAATAAAAGCCTAAATCAAGCATGAAAATACAGTTAAA
>JAEUSG010000538.1 GCA_016788315.1 Fibrobacterota bacterium
TAATCTCGCTGTTTCCTTCAGCGTAAACAGTGGTGTTGTAGTCACAATATCCAAAATGTCTTCTACTTCGACTACTGACATAAATCACAAAACCTCATTCTCCCGGATACCGTTGTAATCATATTTGACGAATCGTCAAGATTATAGCGCCAGATTGACCAGTGGTATTATTTCTGGTGTCATTGCAGATGATTGCAGCGCTTCTAAGCTTTGCCGGGGTGCCCTACAATTTTAAAACCAAAAGCGCCATATAACCGAGGAGAACTAAGTTACATAGCGCACACACGATTTCTAGACTCCTCCATTTCGGTTAAGCCAGATAACACACGACTGTTCCGACCCGCGATGTAATATCGCTTGATTATATTTGGTACAACCAATACAACTATTTTCCAAATTCCCACATGTAATAATCAGTGTCATATTTAGAGACAGTGATAATCTTTTAACACTTTTTATTAATTCCAAATTATTGGTTATTAAAAAGGTTGTATAGGTTAATATTCTTATGGGTTGCAGTGTCTTAGCTCCGGTTAACCACCTACTTTTCCTCCTCAATAGGTTGAATTCCATAAAGAGTTCCACTGCCAGATGAGCAAGGTCGACTGCGCCAAGAGAAAGCACCATCGGGAAATCGAAATATCCTTTCAAGCCCACGCGTCAACATTTGACCAGTAACGGTTACCTGCGCTCTTTCGCTTTCGCGCTGTTTAAGTAATCCGGGCTGTAGCCCTGATGTTTTGATTATTTCCAGCCATTCGGCAGCGCGTTTGAAGGAATTTCTGTTTTCTGAGTTCTCGCATAGTCCCCTAAGGCACTGAGTCTCCTCGCTATATTCTTCTTCTGATTGATCGAAGTTCATAAGAAACCCCTCAATTCCACTCGTGCGAAGGATCGCATCAGTTGTAGCAGCCCATTCCTGATTAACCGAATGTTCCGCAAGCTTGCCGTAATCAATTGTGTCAGCGATTTTGCGCCACTTCAAGACCATGCCGGCAAGTTCCGCTAAAATTTGGTTTCTGTTTTCCCTAACCCATTTCAAGTACTCCTTGTTTTTGAATTTACGCTGCCGCGGATTACCATCAAATCTCATATTCACTGGTACTCCTCGCTGCATCAGATCGTGTCCGAGTCGGGCGTTATTCATGGTTATGACAAATTGGACGTCGTTGAATCTGGAAATAGAAGTATTTGTTGCCAGCAAGCGGAAATTCAGATTTGGGCTTGTTATGGAGCGCTCCAATACTGAAGAATCTATTTCTCTCAACGGCACTTGACCCGGGCGCTTACCTGTCTTTACATTGTCAATTAGAATTATCTTATCACCAGCTCTAACTCTCGTTGCAATATCATTTTCGAATTTCTCGTCGTCTGTTTTATAAGTAATCGCCTTTGCTTCATACCCAGTAATGACTATCGCCTTGGCCATTGGTGATGTTGTCTTGCCAATTCTAGGTTTATTGCCGCTTATCGCTTCGAATGCCTGTACTGGTTGCTTCAAACGGTATAAGTTTGAAACAAACATGCCTAAAGAGTTAGCCTTGTCTGCCGGAGAAGTGAAGCAAAACTCTTCATACATCTTGAAAACTGTATCAAGAGTCTCCACCGGAGTTATCGTTGGTCCAGCATAATAAATCTCATCATGTGCGTGATAACCCGGCGTTCCGATAAACTGCCAAGAAGTATCAAACACCGGAGCTTTGGTATAAATCTTTATTATGGGGAGATGCGATTTTGATGTTATGGTTGCGATAAGAGCTTTCGCTTGTTCCAGCGTTAATAAAGCGTACTTTTTAAGATAAGGACCTTTATCGCCAACCCCCATATAAGCGATTTCGACGAACTGATTAATTATTCCAGGAAGATTATTACAGTCCAAATTAATCAGTTCATGACTATCATTTATAAAAGCAAGTCTCTCTTCGAATACATAAAATCGCTGAGTAGCTTCGAGCCTTTTAGTGACTCTCTCTAAAAATTTGTTCATAGGCTCCAATTGGGGCAGATATTCAATAATAACAGGTTTGACGGAAGGAGCACCCGAATTAGTTACGCCATTTGGATTTGAAGTAAATGGCGTACTTTGTGTCTGATTGTGCTGTATTTTCTGTTCCGTAAGTATTCCGGCAACCTGATTCTCTGGTTCATACTGATTGCTGGCGTTGACCGAATCAGAAGACTCAGATTCAACCTCTTGCTTTGGAACATAAAATTCGGTCTGTGCTATAAGTTTTTCAATTGCATCAATTGCCTTTTGGCCACCACCGTTTATCCTTATATAGTCGGTGAGGTCTTTTTCAGTTCTCTTTCCGTTCGAATCGACAGATTTTTCATCCAGTCCATTAGGATGTTTATCGCTTTTTCGCAGGGATACTATCTTAATCGTCCCTGCATATTTATTCAAGGAAGAGGCGAGTTTATGCGCACCTTTTATTCCTGCATCATCGTCATCAAAAATGATAACACATTCTTTTTGGGTTAAATATTTCGTTGCCTGCCCATGAAACTTTTCTTCGACATTTGTGTTGCTTGCACCACCAAGAGTCACTGCGGGTAGCCCGATTGACAATGCTGCTATCGTGTCCGTTAACCCTTCAGCGAAAATCAGTCTTGGACTTAGCAAAATCCACGTAGGATATGGATAGATAGGCGCTCCAGGGTCCATCCAAGTCCACTTGTATTCACTACCTGGGGCATATTTAGCGCAATTAGCTAATTTACCATCAAAATCATCAACTGGAATTATGTAACCATGTTTTTTTCCTTCCAAAATTCCTATTCGCAATTTTTTAATGGTAGACAGGTACCAACCGCGCAGCTTTAAAAGAAAATCAAGTTTATCAGGATTATTTAGCAAAGCCGTATTTCGCTCGACCACCCAGGCATTATTTAGCATTACTTTATTTGACCTTGTCAGGGAATGATTTGGTTTACCAAAGACTAATGAATTTTCTTTTAACGCCTGCTCCGCTGAGTCTGATGTTCCTAAAAGAAACTCTTCGAATTGAGATGAACCGATGCTCTGGATCATTTCCTGATAATAAGTATCAGTGTTGCCAAACAGTTCCTTGTACATAGTTGCAGCATTACCTTTTTCACCACAACCGTGGCAGAACCAAACGCCATCCATATTATCAACACTAAGAGAAGCATTCTTATCGCCCTTATTGTGATTGTTTGGCCATGGGCACTGGTAGTTGCCATTTTTGCCTCTTTGCAATTTATAACGGCTCTCATAATACTCATGCCATTTGCCTTTCATACGGGCTGTTATAATCTCGCAAATTTCAATCATTTTTGATTTGTCTAGTATGTATTGCATTTTCATGTCCTCTGGTTTCCCGTGGGTGGGATTGGAGGAATTTTAAGTGATGAAACTTTTAATTCCGGTGTGCCGTACGAATTGGCTTCAACAACAACTCTCATAAGTACAACTTTGATCAGATCATGCTGTGTCGTATCATCAACAACAATGTGTCGCAGAATATCAGACAGCTTGTTTATGCTTTTATCACCACTCAGTGCGATAAAAACTCGACAGGCATACTTGAGACAGAAGAGCATGTTCTGTTGAATTTTTTCTTTGCTAACGCCTTGCGTTTTTGGGTGTATTGCCTGTTGCAGCCAAATTGTTTTTCCTTTTTTAGGGCCTTCAACTATCTCCATTAACCCAGAGAATACTACAGAACCTGTATCTTTTTTATCAAAGCAGGGAGATATACATCGTCCATTTTCTCTACCCACAGTTTTCAATTGTGCCAGATAATCACCAGGCACATCTAAGCGATTATCCTCAACTTCTGCCGGATCAACTTCCACATTCAATGTGTCAGTATCGAATAAATCTTTGTTTTCATTTGTTTCCATTTTGCCTTCCATTTTGCCTTCCTTTTTTTGTTAAAGAACAAATTCATAGAATCGATAAATAGCCATAAGGATTACAGTCAAACTTGAACCCCATCCTCTTATTTGTTTGGTTAGAAATTTACTTAGAGTACTAACTCTATATTTCAATTTCATTATTTGGCATCGTATTGATTATTCAATACGTAATAGGATTTAAAAAAGAATCCCCGATCTTGCAATAATCAATATTTAGTTAGTGCTGTCGGGGGCAGATATTTCAAAGAACATTGTAGGCAACGAACACTTGGTAGGGTTCATATTGTTAGAAGAGCCATGCCTTTTACCTGTTGAATAATCTAAGGAAGGATGGAATTCGCGTCAATAATTGAAGTTGCGAATTTGTGCAGATTTGTGCGAAACTGCGATAATGTCAAGACATAAAACAAATAAGGAAGTGAAAACAGAAAAGCAAATATGATTTTGAGCCAGGAAAAATGGTTAATCGAGAAGCAGATGAAGCGCTATAAAATCATCGTGTATTCGAATTGTATGTACGAATTGAATTTTTTAGCACAGCCAATTCATTATTATACATCCAATATTTATTATCAGAATCAAATTGACTGCGATAAAGCTTGAAACGGTTTTTACGCCGCGATTTTTCTTCGATCAACTTACTTCGAAGTGTTGATGATGACTTTTTACCTAAATATTTAAATGAAAACAAATCTATTTTTGCCGCACCTGAATATGATGCGTTATCAGGAGGAGGTTCCATATCACGAAACACATGGTCTGGTTTTTTCTTTTTTTTACTACTTTCCACAGGTGGTGTCTGAGAAGTAAAGGGTAATTTAATTACATTTGGGATT
>JAEUSG010000581.1 GCA_016788315.1 Fibrobacterota bacterium
TTAGAAAATAAAAACAAGAAATTAAAGACCGCGGTGGTAATTAAAACAAAAAGACAGGCCAGTTTACAGCGTACAACAACGGTATGGCGGTTCGGTCGCTCCCGCGTTGCAATGCACTTTCCTTAGAGTCGCGCCCTCACCCAAATTGCCAAAGGTTTTGTAGGTAGAGCCTTCGCGTCCGTTCACCTGCGTCCTGTGTCCACTCATTCGCTTTGCTCATTCGGGCACAGTACACAGGTTCACGGCACTCAGGCACAATATAAGTTGGCAACTTCACAATGCCTGAACGTTGTAAACGAAATATTAAAGAAGTGTAGGATTGTTTAAAAGTTTAGAATAAAACGGTTGAGAGAATAGAAGCAAAGGCGAGAATATTACCGAAAATTAATGTTTTTGTAACCTTCTCTTTAAAGAAAAGAACTGCAGATAAACTACCGGTTAAAATTGACGTTACGCTGATTATTGGAAAAAAACTGGCCGCTGATATTCCCGTGTTAATAATTATTCCAACAAGAACCATCCCGCCGGTAGAGCCCGCAGCAGCAATTAATCCTGGCAGAATGGCCTTCGGAAGAATTTCGCGTTTAAAATTGTTAAATAGAGCAAACGGAATTAATAGAAGCATTACACTTCCGTAGAAAATGAGATAGAAAGGGATGGTTCCAACATCCCACATAGTTGTGTTACCGTAAGGTGTGTTGCTAAGCTCTTTAATCGCTATCCCAAGAACAGAGTTTGATATCAGTAGCCCTAATAGTATCGGAAGATTTTTTAGAACACTTTTTGAAAATAGTTTGCCGGAATCAGCGTTGCTTTTACTATTACCGGCTTCTGAAAGTATCAGTATGCATATTAAGCCCAAAACCATTCCTATTGATTGACCAGCTGTAACTGGTTCTTTAAACCTTAATAAACAATAGATAGTCTGTGGAATAAAGTTAATGTTCAATGCGATCCACATTGAGCTTTTCATTCCTGTATCCAGAGATCTTTTTACAAGGAGAATGACTGCTAGATTAACCAACGCGGTTGACAGGGCGATTAATAGGAAAGAAGGGGTTGTGAAAAGAGGGCTGGGTTCTATTTGAACCAAAAAAAAGATAAAACTTATTATGAACATGAGGAGTCCGACCAGTGAAGCGGGCACACCTCTTTTTTCACCTATAAAATATGCTATGCCTATGATGCTGAATAGTAAACCGGAGATAATGGAAAGAAAATTCATCGCTGTAATATAATATTATAAAAAGAGGGGAATCACTTTCGCTGGTGGATTTGTAAAGCTTTTGGTAAACCTAGAGAAAGAAATCCGTCAAAATAAAATTTAATCAGGGCTCGTTTTTGGATATCCAGTATTCACCAAGGACTGGATAGCCCCCTTTTCTCCGTATTTCAAGAAAAGGTGTAGGTATACTTGTAATAGTTCTTCCGTCTCCGCCAAGCTCTTTTAATGAATGTCCCTGCTGATTTTCCATGTTTACCTCAAAATGGAGATGCATATGAAAGCATCCGCTGTTGCTGTTGAATGCGATAAGCTGGCCTTGCTTTACAGTATCACCTACCTTGACAGGTACATCATTTCTTATGTGTTCATAAGTCTCTTTTGTCCATGCTGATCTGCCGTCTGCGAGAGTGTCTATTCGTCCTATGTAAAGTCGATTGCTTTCGCCTTCTTCTCCCGGTTTTGTTGGATTAACAATTTTCAAAACTACACCACCACGTGCAGCAAGAATTGGTTCTCCTTCCGGCATTCTGAAGTCCAGAGAGTAGTCAGGATGGTCGCTCCATACCGGATGGCCCATTGGGTCGGAGAAATAACCATCCATGCATTCAAATGCTTTGCCGGCTGTATACGGCAGCTTATAGATTCGATGGTCCTCATTGTCAGGATAAAAAGAGGGAGGGCCCATGTTTTCAGGTGGGATATTCTGCTGCACTGCACCATCTTTTGCCTTGGCCATTGCTTCGCCGTAGATGCGTCCGTTTGAACTGGACGTTTGAAGGCTTGCACAGCCGGATAGAAGGAATAAGATGCAGAGAATTAATAAAAACGGCAATGACTTTAATGTTCGATGCACTTAAAACCCCCACAGGTTTTTAATGGTAATGCATCTATTATAGTTTCCAAGATTTCCGATTGCAATAAAAGGATACTATTTAGTTTTCACCACCCGAATGCGGAGTAGGCCATATTCCATTCATCTTCTGTGGATGCTGCCATCTTTGATAGTCCCATCATAGCATACATTGTTGTTCGATGGCTTACAATGTCGTACTCGGCGATACCGTCAAAGAATGCGATTTCTTTTTTACTTGAATGGTCATGACCTCTGAAACCCCCGAGCGCATGAGGATCATCAGATTCTGTAATCTGCAGTTTGAAAAGTTTCTCTGCGTAATCAAGAGCTTTTGAAAGAAAGGCTTCATTTCCTGTGAACCTGTAAAAATCAACAAGGTTTACAAGAATAGCAGGGGTTGAAGCATAAGGGTGTTCGATTACCGGAACCTTAAGCCACCAGGAGCTGTTTCTCATCACGGCTTCATGATATTTCTTGTCGCCGAGTACACGGTATGCAGCCATAATAGAGATCATCGCACCGTCGTCATTTGTAAAGCAGTTGGCGTATGGGCCGTCCTGAATTGCGTGGTGACCGACATCTGTTCCATCGTGGAGTTTCAAGGCGCCGTCAGCCTCAAGCGTATTGTCAATTATCCAGTCAATTAATGGAGCGGCAGCAGGCGAGTATTTTTTTTCACCGAGTATTGTGTCGAGTTGGCAGAAAACCAGAGCAACAGCTCCCAGCATGATTCTCGAAAAGTCGTTGTTAACCGTACCCTTATCGTTTTCTTTAGCGTGCCAGATGTATCCGTTTGGATATCCGTACTTGATAAACCAGTTTTTCCACCAGTCTGCCCCGGCCTTAGCGCGCTGGAGATAGACAGGATCTTTTGTAATGACATAGGTGTTTACTAATCCCTGAAGAGCTTCGACGCTGTCTCTGGAAGCAATGTGATCTGTTTGCGGTGTTTCTTCGACAAATGCGCCGGCATGCTGCGGATATTCAGGAGAGAAGATCTGACACATCTTGACATATTCCATCGCCCGTTTTGCAGTGTCCAGCATTGATGGATCTTTGAGCAATTTGTATGCTGAAAGACAAGCCTGTGCTCCCCGTGATGTGTTCCAGCAGATGGAGTAATAGGATTTGTCTTTTCGTGTCAAGGCATGCTGACTCATGAAACGGCCGGCATCAGAGGTCCAGGCTGGCCAGGAGTGTCGAATCTGAACGCGTGAGTGCCATTCAGCGGCGAGTTTTACAGCGTTTTTGCATTTTGATTTAACATCTTCAGGAAATTTTGGTAATGGGTATTTATTCATAATAGGAAATTTAATTCATGTTATTTGATTTTAGTATGGCAAAAAAAATTCAGCTTTTGTATTATTCGAAGATTGAATGAAGCTTTCTGTATTCACCTGGAGGAGTGCCTGTGACTTTTTTGAAGAGTTTTGAGAAGTGAAAAATATCTTCAAAACCAAGATTCAGGGCTATGGCCTTGATACTTTCGCCGGTGTTGCGAAGGTCTCTTGAAGCGTGGTCAATTTTGGCTTTCAAAAGGAATTGATGTGGACTCATTCTGGCGAGGGATTTAAATCTTTTTCTAAAGTGTGAAACAGAAAGAGATTGTTCTTCTGCTACCTTATCAAAATCCCACTCTCTTTTTGGATCCTGCCAAATCTGTTCCATAAGCTGGTTAATATTATGAACAACAGGGTCGCGGGGAGAGGTCGGCTTGACCTGCTCATGCAGAGCAAGAAGAAGTCCTTCGAGCAGATAAACGGACCTTCTGTCATGGTGGACAGACGATTGCAGAGTTTCTATAAGATCGCTGAAACGCCGTCTGAAAGTCTCGGGAAAAGTTATTTCAAGGTAATCAACAGTGGATCTTTTGGGGAAAAGATTTGCATCAAGAAATCTTTTTACCCTTTCACCCCTGAATCCCACAAAATAGTGATCCCATGTTTCGCCGTTTTTTGTTCCGAAGGAGAATTTTGGACCGGGATATGTCCACCACGCAACAGGTCCGTTCAGTTTTACCGGCGGTGAATCATCTCTGCTGAAAAGAAGTGTTCCTGAATAGGCAAAATTCAGAACATAATAGTCCGGAAAGCTCTTCTCGAGCCAATAGGACATATTAGGATTATGGCTGAAATTTATCCATTCTATACCGGAAAAGTAATCCATAATCAAAATATACAAAAGAAAGAGCTGTTTTTGCATGTATTTTGGCTAATTTAGAGGTTACATTTATGTCAGATAACGAAAAAGAACAAAAGGGGGCATTTGATGCTTAGTACGATGAGTTCAAGAGAGAGGTTCCTTACAGCTGTTCGAAATGAAAAACCTGACCGCGTTCCTGCATGCCCCTGTTTGTCCAATATGGTTCCGGCCCGAAGAACAGGAAAGCCTTTCTGGGACATTACCCTTAACAATGATCCCCCTTTGTGGAAGGCTTATCTTGACGCTGTACGTTATTACGGAATTGACGGCAGAATGATTTACGGCGGAATAGATTATGAGTTTGCACCGGGAACTGTTCCTGAAAAGAAGACAGAGATTATCAGCAAAGAGAGTGATAAGTGGATTACAAGAACAGAGATGAAGACATCAACAGTAGTTTTTTCGGAAGAAATATATCACCAGATTGATAATCCGCCAACGGTTGTAAAAAAGATGATAGAAAATCTGCCGGAACAGATTGCAGCATTTAAAGAGCTTTTCCCCCGCCCAACAGGTTACAAGCGCGAGCGTGCTGATTTTATGAGAAAAGAGGCAGGAGAGGATGCTGTGTTCTGTCTGAATGTTTCATACCCGGGCTTTCATTATTTCACAGATACATTTGAAGGCGGTTTGGAGGCTGCTTCCTACGCTTATATGGATCACCCTGAACTTTTTGAAGAGCTTAGACAGGTTATTCATGACGATGCTGTGCGTAAGGCGGAACTGGTTCTCGACTACAAACCTGATATTCTTTATATGAGTGCTTCCGGTACATTGACTCTCAGCACTCCTCCCTGGGTAAGAGAGTTCTGTTTACCGACCGTTAAGGCTGTTACAAAGATGGCTAAGGAGGCAGGCGTTCCGACAATGATCCATTCATGCGGAAAGTCAAGATATCTTGTAGAGCTGTATGCAACAGAAACTGATCTGAACTGCATGAACCCTCTTGAGGCTCCTCCAATGGGAGATTGCGATCTTAAAGAGGTGAAAGAGAAATTCGGCAAAAAGCTGAGCCTTGCAGGAAACATTCATACAACAGAGGTTATGTTGATGGGTAAACCGTCAGACGTTGATGCAGCATGCAAAAAAGCAATTGAAGATGCGGGCAAGGATGGTGGTTTCCTTCTTATGACAGGCGATCAGGTTGGCCGCGACACCCCTGATGAAAACCTTTTTGCCTTTGTTGAAGCAGCTAAAAAATATGGGAAGTATTGAATATGAACGAACGATTTGAAATCCTGAGATCCAAATACCGCCGTTTTTACGAAGACCCCGCAAACGCAGAGCCGCTATTCATCGTAAATACTCCTGTCAAGTGTGCAACATGGGAGGAGCGTCTTGCAAGTCCGGAAAAGATGCTTGAAGGTGAGCTTCTTGCCATGAAAGCGCATAATGATATGGGAGATGACCATCTGCCGACCGTCCGTGTTCAGTTCGGAACAGCGCAGGTTGCATCGGCATTCGGTTCTGAAATCTTTTATCCTGAAAACAGCCTTCCCGCTGCTAAAACACATCCTTTGCATAAAATCGAAGATGTGTACAGTATAAAAATGCCGGCGCTTGATGCCGGTTTATTCAGTAAGGTAACCGAGTTCACAAAATATTACCGGAAACATATACCGGCAGGAGTCAGTATTCAGCTTCCAGATCTACAGAGTCCATTTAATACAGCCCATCTCATTCGTGGAGATGAGCTGTTTATGGACTTTTATGATAATCCGGATGCTGTAGTTAAGCTGCTTGACATTGTAACTGACTATATGATCGAACTTGTACCGCACTTAAAAAAAGAGATCGGCGAAGAGGGCGATTGGTTTCACGACTGGGGCGGGTTATGGAAAGGGTCAGCGAGAATTAGCAATTGTTCAATGCAGATGATAAGCCCTGATTTCTATTGTGAACATGTACTGCCGAGAGATGTCAGGCTAATGAAGGCTATCGGTGGTGGTCGAATGCATTACTGCGGCCGCACAGGTGAGGTGATAAAATCATTCTTTAAAAACAGCGAGATTCATGCACTTGATTTTGATGGAAGGTTTCATGATATATGGGAACTTTCTAAAATTGCACCGCCGAATGTTGCACTATTTACAAACATTGAGAAGGGGTCGGATGGATATGAACGGCTGATGAAGGGGGATCTTCCAGAAAAGAGAAATTTACTGTTTGTTGTTAAAGCTGATACTGTAGAAGAGGGGCGGGAAATTTTAAACCACCTGCGCAAACAGGTACATGCAGTGAATTAAGTATATTTTATGCATGAAAAACAAAATAGCCTTTTTTGATGCAAAGCCCTATGATGAGCGCTCATTCATAAACACGAATGAACGTTTCGGATTCGAACTTAAATTTTTCAAGCCCCATTTATCAGCAGATACAGTTCAGCTTGCAGCAGGGTACGATGCTGTCTGCATCTTTGTTAACGATACGCTTAGTGCTCCGGTAATAGATACGCTTCTGAAGGGCGGGGTAAAAATAGTCGCGCTTCGCTGTGCTGGATATAACAATGTAGACCTTCACCACGCGCTTAACAGATTGCCCGTTGTCAGGGTTCCTGCCTATTCTCCCCACGCAGTGGCCGAACATGCATTCGCATTGCTGTTAACTCTCAACCGCAAAACTCATAGAGCATACACAAGAACCCGCGATTTTAATTTTACGCTGAACGGACTCATGGGATTTGATCTTTACGGCAAAACAATAGGTGTTGTTGGTACAGGAAAGATTGGACGCGAAGCGGTCAAAATAGCGAGAGGTTTCGGAATGAAGGTTCTTGCTTTTGACTCATATGCCGATGCTCAATTTGCGAAGGAAACCAGCTGCGAATACACAACCATGGAGAGGATTTTTGCAGAATCTGATGTGTTGACACTCCATTGTCCGCTTACTCCGGAAACTGTTCATATGGTGAATGAAAAATCAATTGCCGCCATGAAAAAGGGGGTAGTGATTATCAATACCGGTCGAGGGAAGCTGATACATACTAAGAGTCTAATTGATGGATTGAAATCCGGGCAAATAGGCGGTGCTGGGCTTGATGTTTACGAAGAGGAGACAGATTATTTTTTCGAGGATTTCTCCGGCAGCATGATTGAAGATGACACACTTGCAAGGCTTATGACCTTTCCAAATGTAATTATCACTTCACATCAGGCTTTCTTTACAGAAGAGGCAATGTCCGCAATCGCGGAAACCACTCTTAATAACCTGAAGCTCTTTTTCGCAGAGAACAAACGACCCAACGAGATCTGCTACAAATGTAATATCGCTCCATGTCCTAAAGAGACGGCTCAAGGTAGATGCTTTTAAAAAGAGTAGCAGTTGTAGGAGCGGGACCGGCAGGACTCATGGCCGCAGGGCAGGCGTCAAAGGGTGGTGCCGAAGTCTTTCTGTTTGACCAGAACAGGGAATCAGGGAAAAAACTTCTGCTGACCGGCCATGGACGCTGCAACTTAACAAACATTGTCGACGAAAAAGAGTTTCTTAAAGCATTTAACAATCAAGCGCAGCCTTTTTTGCGCCACTCATTGCGTTCGTTAAGTAATTCAAAGCTGATGACCTTTTTTGAAAACGAACTCAATGTTAAGCTCGTTCAGGAAAAATACAATAAAATCTATCCGTCAAGTGGAAAATCGTCTGAAGTGAGAGATGCACTGCAGTATTGGGCGGTTGCACATAAGGTGCAATTAATGCATGGCATCAAAATTCAGCATCTTGAATTGAATAATAATTCTATCGTTTCTGTAATTGATGATAATAATACTCCTTATTACGTAGATGCAGTTATCCTTGCTTGCGGCGGAGCCTCTTATCCGACAACCGGATCTGATGGCTCTGGGTATACTCTTGCTGAGTCGATAGGCCACACCGTAAAAAAGGCGCTTCCTGCCCTTGCTCCGCTTGATTCGCCCGATGGTTGGGTTAAATCGTTGCAGGGACTCGATCTGGATGATGTTGAACTGACTCTATATGTAAATGGTAAACATGTTGAGAAAAAGAGGGGCGATCTCCTTTTTACCCATTTCGGATTAACAGGTCCTTTACCGATGGATATCTCAGCCGCTGTTTCCGAAGCAATCTCTTCAGGTGCGTCTGATATTTCAGTAGACATAGATCTCTTTCCGGATAAAACGCCATCTGAACTTTCAACAGAACTAGTAGATAAACTTAACAGTTCTGGAAAGAAAAAAATTGAAAATGTGCTGTCAACATTAATGCCCGATAGATATGCCGAGGTGATATTGCAAAGAGCAGATCTCTCTCCTGACAAACTTTCACATCAGTTCACAAAACAGGAGCGGGAAGCGGTTATAAAACTGTTAAAGGGTAATCGGGTAAGTATTTTAAAGACAAAACCACTTTCAATGGCGATGGTAACCCGGGGCGGTATTTCTCTCGATGAGGTTGACAGCAGAACAATGAGATCAAAACTGGTCAGTAATCTCTTCTTCGCCGGTGAAATACTGGATATTGACGGCAGAACGGGCGGATTTAACCTGCAGGCTGCCTTTTCCACAGGCTTTGTTGCAGGAAAAAATTGTATGTAATCCCCCTTTTTTGCTTTGAAAAAAGGGGGGCAAGGTGGGTTGCCTGCATTGTATATTTAGAAAGTGAGTAAGGGAGATGAGTAATAATGATAATAGGTGTAACAGGAAATATTGGTGCAGGCAAAAGTACCGTTGCGAGAATCCTCAAAGAGAGGCTTTCTGCCGTACTCGTTGATGCGGATGCGCTTGGAAACCATGTACGCGAAACCAACAGCGACATACAGCGGCAGATCATAGTTGCATTCGGCAGCGATGTCACCGACGAAGAGCGTCGTCTTGATAGGAAAAAATTGGCAAAATTTGTCTTTAAAGATCCTGCAAGACTGACTATTCTGAACAAGATATTTTTTCCGGTTTTGACTTATGAAGTCCGTATGGAGGTCATGCGGGCAGGTCGCATGTTCAACTATGTCATTCTCGATGCTGCGCTTATTGTTGAATGGAATATGCAGTCGCAGGTTGATCACCTGGTAGTTGTTTCGGCAAAGAAACAGGTGCGAATCAACCGCCTGACAGAGTACAGACGCATGCTTGAGGATGATGCAGAGGAACGGGTGGCAGCACAGGGCGATGATGAGTTTAAAAAGCAGTTTGCCAATACTGTAATTGATAATAACGGAACACTGAACGAACTCGAAATAGAGGTTGACAAATTTATTGAGAGTATCACAAAATGAAGACAGCCCTTATACAGCTCGATGTAAAGAGCGATAAAAAAAAGAACATTGAACATGCAGAAACACTTTTAGAACGTGCTGCATCGAAGGGCGCGGAACTTATTGTTCTTCCTGAGATGTTCAACTGTCCTTACGGAATACAGTATTTCAAGGAATACTCAGAATCTATTCCGGATGGGCCTACATGCAGAATGCTCTCATCAGTTGCAAAAAAGAGGAAGATTATTGTTGTAGGTGGCTCAATGCCGGAGGCGCAGGGAGGAAAGCTTTATAATGCCTCTCCTGTTTTTTCATCGGCAGGAAAGCTGATAGCCAAACACCGGAAAATTCACCTTTTTGATATTAATCTTAAAACTGTGAAGATGCAGGAATCTGCAGTTCTTACAGCAGGTAAAGAGCCCACTGTTTTTGACACGCCGATAGGAAAGTGTGGTCTGATTATCTGCTACGATGTCCGTTTTCCCGAGCTTTTCAGGCTCATGCTGAAAAAAGGGGTAAAAATGGTCGTTATGCCTGGAGCCTTTACAGTTCCGACAGGTGAAGCGCACTGGCACATGCTTATGAAGACGCGCGCAGTTGACAATCAGGTTTATATGGTTGCCGTATCTCCTGCCAGAAGCCGTGGTGAAGGATATAAAGCATTCGGCCACTCCCTCGTTTCAGATCCATTCGGGCAGATTGTTGTTGAGGGGGGAATATCACAGACCACCCTTTTTGCAGATATTAAGAGTGAACGGATTGCAGAGATAAGAGCGATGCTTCCCCTTCTCCGCCATAGCAGGCTTAAAATGCCGCAGTCGTAAAAATGTTGAATGATTATTTCGACCATCTGATTATTGAAAAAGGGCTGTCGAAGAATTCGATATCTGCTTATGGTCGTGATCTTGACG
>JAEUSG010000634.1 GCA_016788315.1 Fibrobacterota bacterium
TTCCTGATTCTCTGAGCAGTTGCATAAAGAACAGCATCTCCGACCGGATGTCCGTAAGTGTCGTTTACGCTCTTGAAATGGTCTACATCAATCATTGCTACTACATAACATGAACCCAGCGATACATCAGCATAACCGGAAATGATGTGGTGGGCGTAATCTCTGTTGTAGATTTTCATTAGAGGGTCGTACGCAACTCTGTGATGCAGGCAGGAGAACCAGTAAAGGACGATGCCAGCACTAATTAAGAGCGGTTCGGCAATAATAAGTGCATGCCCTGCCGCGGGAACTGATGAAAAAGTACTAAGTGCAGTAATTATGTTTACAATAGCTACAGCAGCAATAACTCCTCCGAAACTGTTGTCTTCTTTCATGTTGACAAAAGAGGCAACAAGAGCACCCGTATTAAGGATAATTATGCCTTTGGTGAAACCTTCTCTTGAAAGTAACAGTGCCGTTTCAGAATCAAAATTATGCATAGTTTTGAGAGTGATAAAAAAGAGGGCTGTTTCTCCGGCAACAACGATTAAAGAGAAAAGTTTTGAACTTCTGTGACGGAGAGTTGAAGGGGCAAAAGCGGCCGCCAGTGTATTTATGGCTACAATCAGAAAGAGCACTCTGATTGCAATGTCTCTGGAATCTTGCGGAATGTTGTTCAGTGTCAGGGGGGAGTCACTGTTGATAAAGGCAAAACGGGTGATATACAGGTAGAGCAGTATGGTACCAGCAAAGAGGTGGCCCATAAAGAAAACCTTAAACTTAAAAATCTTTGAATAAGAGGAATATACCGTTATTAGAAGAAAAAGGGCTGCTCCGATGGCAAAAAGTGTTGCACTGTCATCATTCAGCAGTTTTGTGTAAAAATTGGGACTCTGATCCACACTAAAAAGGATTATTAAGGCTGGAATAACAATAGCAAGGAAGCGGCCAAGCCCCCATCTGGTACGTAAAATTTGATAAGCTGAACTTAAACTCATAATATATGTAGTATAATATCGGAAATGGCATGCATAATAGACAATAGAGATCTTTGGTTGGCCAATCTTTTTTTAAGTTGCGCTAATGCAAAATCATGTTTATTTTGCTAAGTATGAACAATATCATACGGATATCTGCCGGAATAAGGGGAAAGGATATAGTTCTTTTTGTTGCCGGAAAGGCAAACTGGAAAATATCTGATGCCATCAAAAAATTTGAAGTGGACTATTCCCTGTTATTCAACGGATCGTCGAATCTGATATTTGATTTGACAGAATGCACCGCTATTGACAGCACTGCTATCGGACTTGTTTGCCATTTGGCAGTCAGATTTTATAAATCAACGGGAAACAGAGCTGTTGCCTGGATAGAGCAGGAACGTGTATGGGGTGTATTCGAACTTATGAATTGCGATCGCATTATGAATATGCAGCCGCCGCCTGAATCAAATGACAGAATCTTACAGAATGATCTAAAAGAGTATAAAATTGAAGATACTGATGAACAGTCGCTTCGTGAAACCATGTTGACAGCGCACACAGCTCTTTCTGAACTTAACTCCGAAAATGAAGCGCAATTTGCTGACGTTATCGAGGACTTAAAGAGAGTGAAAAAAGATGGATAATAACGAATCCTCATTGCGAAAAGTTATTGATGTGCTGCCGGTAGGGGCACACTTCTGGGGGCTTGATGCTGATGGTGCACTCCGTTTTGAGGGCGCCAATGCTGTTGCAGACAAAATTCTAGGTATTGATCACAGAGTGTTGGTGGGGCTCAAGATAGAAGAGGCTTTTCCGGCACTAAAAGAGGGTGATATTCCTGATATTTACAAACGTCTTTGCAGGGATGGAGGACGTTATGAAAGAGAAACCACAGATTATAAAGATGGTCTGATTTCCGGCTGTTTTGAAATCTGGGCAGTGCAGATAAAATTAAATCATATGGTAGTATTTTTCCGCGATTACACAGATAAAAAGAGAGCTGAAGTTGCACTTGCAAATGAGCGAGAGAGGTTGGCGGTTACTCTTCAGAGCATTGGTGATGGAGTTATAGTTACCGATGAAAACGGCCGTGTCACACTTATGAATAGTGTTGCGGAGCAGCTTACAGACTGGACAACAGAGGATGCCAATGGGCATCCTCTGCTTGAAGTTTTTCATATTATAAACGAAAAAACCCGTAAAATTTGCGAGAATCCAGTAGATAAAGTGCTAAAAACAGGACAGATTGTCGGTCTGGCTAATCATACGGCTTTAATATCAAAGTCCGGAATTGAAAGAATAATTGCCGATAGCGGTTCACCAATTAGAGATAGCTCTGGCAAGATATTAGGTGTTGTTTTGGTTTTTCGTGATATAACAAATCAGTCTAAAATTGAAGAGGCACTTGTAAATACCCAGCGCCTCGATGCTCTTGGTATACTTGCCGGCGGAATTGCACATGATTTCAATAATCTTCTTTCCGGTCTTTTTGGATTTATAAGTTTAGCAAAGGGAGTTATTGAAAAAGGTGATTACGAAAAAGCTAAAGAGCATATTGATAGATCTCTTACAGTTTACGAAAGGGCTAAAGGACTTACCAGGCAGCTTCTCACATTTTCTAAGGGCGGACTACCAGTTAAAGTGCCGACCGATCTATCGCAAATAATTAAAGATGCTGTTCATTTCGCATTAAGCGGCTCTAATGTGAAAGCTGTTATAAAAGTGGCTGATGTTTTACCTATTTGTGATGTTGATGCTTCTCAGATAGAGCAGGTGCTTGATAATATTCTTCTTAATGCCGTACAGGCAATGCCTGTCGGCGGTACAGTAACGATAACAGCAAGGAAATGTGATTCTTCAATATCTCTGCCAGTTGAGTTGACATTAACAGATAAATGTTCTGATTTTGTCTGCATATGCATAAAAGATGAGGGGATAGGTATTCCTGCTAAATATCTATCTAAAATATTTGATCCATTTTTCACCACTAAGCAGCTTGGCAGTGGTTTAGGCCTGGCAACTGCATATTCGATAATAAAAAAGCACGAAGGTGTTATAACGGTCGAATCGGAACCTGAAAAGGGCACTCTGTTTCATGTCTATCTTCCAGTGTCAAATACCGCGAAATCAGATAAACCAAAACCAACTCAGGCTGTTGCAGGAAAAGGTGAACGGGTAATGATTATGGACGATGAGGATTTTATTCGCGATATAGCATTTGAAATTCTTTCTGAGCTCGGGTTCACTCCAGAAGCATATACAGATGGGGTTGCTGCACTGACAGCCTTCAAAGAGAGTATGGCATCTTCAAAGCCTTTTAAGTTTGGCATTCTGGATCTTACTATACCGGGAGGTATGGGGGGGCGAGAGACCGCAGCAGCCATTCGTAAGCTCGTGCCTGATTTTACACTTATTGCAAGCAGCGGTTACTCTGAAGACCCTATAATGGCCGCTCCAAAACAGTACAACTTCTCCGGCAGTTTGGCTAAACCATACCGAAGGGAAGAGCTTCTGGAGCTCCTATCGGCTTTGGGACTCTGATTTCGCTTGTATTGTCGAATCGAAAACTGCTTCCAGTCTTTTGACCATTATTTCAGCTGAAAAGGCGTTAGATACGTGCGATTTAGCCTCTTCGCCCATCGCTTTCCGGGTTGACATATCGTCATAAAGCTTTTTCAAACTGCCGGCAATTGCATTCGGATCATCGTGAGCATGAAGAAAACCGGTTTTCCGGTGCATAACAATTTCAGGAATTACACCAACTCTTGATGCAACTACAGGAAGACCTTCTGCCTGAGCTTCAATAAAGGCTCTTCCCAATGGTTCTGATGTAGGTGCTAAACAAAAGGTATCACATGCTGGCAGAAAGGTATAAACGTTTTCTATCCACCCTGCAAAAAAGAATTTCTCTATCAAACCTGAAGTTTGAGCCGTTCTTCTGAAAGATTGAAAACTTGGTCCGTCACCGAGAAACATCCATAGAAATGGCACTCTGGCACTCCTGAGAATTCTTGCAGCTTCGAGCAGGATATCATGGTTTTTGTCTTCGATGAAACTGGCAACAGTGCAGATTACAAATACGTTATCCCTGATATTAAGTCTCACCCTTGCATCAATCCTTTGAGTGCTGGCAACCTTATTGAGATCTACGCCTGCATGCACAATCTGAACAGAAGCATCGTGGACAAGGTAAAGTTTTTGAATCGACTGCTTCTCATCTTCACTTAGTGCAACAAAAGTGTTGTTTTGCTTTCCGTATAGTTTTCTGAGTGCCCGGACAATAAGGGTGCGCATAATATCCTTGTGGTCCCATGACAATTGACCATATGGAATATGGCAGACATTCTCAATTCCGCACTCTTTTGCTGCAATCATTCCTATAATAGATGCTTTCGTGCCATGAGCAACAAGAAGATCAAATTTCCTCCCTGTGATTGTTTTTTTTATAGTTTGCAGAGCCAGGTAATCGCTAATGGGGCGAATTCCCGCCTTGAGAGAGGGTATTTTTACAAGTTCAAAGCCTTCCGCTCTCGCCTGAAGCTGCAGCACATTCTCTTCATTGTCGGCAGACCCGAACATAAGTGTGGACTTGTATTTTGACCTGTCAGACATGAGAATGTTCTGCAGGATTGATAACGTTCGTCCACCGCGTCCTAAGTCTGAAACCAGATGCAGTATGTTCATAAGTTGTTGCCTAGTTGTTTGTCGGGTCTTGTTGAAGTACCTTAATTATATCAGGAAGCTTGGAGAAGTCGTCAAATAAAATTGAATCAATTTCTTTAATTTCATCATAGGAGCCATGACCTCCCGTAAATCCGATGAAGGGACAGCCTGCCTTTCTGGCAGCCAAAAGGTCGCTCTTTCTGTCGCCAATCATAACCATTTCGTAAGACCTTATGCCTGTAACGGATTTATAAGTGTTCAGAATATCACCCTTATCTTTGATGCCTTCACCATCCAGCGAAACCAGCGGACCGAAGAATTTTTCGATTCCGTAATACTTAACTACCGCTTCAACATAATCCTTTCCGCCGTTACTAGCAATCCTTAAAGAGAAGCCCACCTTATGAAAGTGCTCGATGGTTTCATAAACATTACTGTAAAGTGTTCCGTTACCTTCATTTATGTCGAATATAAGTCTCTCTCTTACGAGGCAGCCCAACTGAGCGTAATCGCGGCTATCCATATCGGGGAAAAGGTTTCTGAAAATTTTACGTCCCGGATTTCCAATTTGTGAAAGTATCTCGTTTAGCTCTGGTGTTTTCAGTTTTGAACCGGATGAACTGTTATAATCGGAGATGGCCTCTGTGTACGCACGGTGAAGTATCGCCTCGGAAGTGAAGAGGGTTCCATCAACGTCAAATGCAAGAAGTTTGATTTTCATAATCAAATAAGATAATTTAAGATCACGATGAAAACGAACCGCAAAAAAATTTTAAGAGCACTCTTCTTCGATATTGACGATACGCTGTATTCTTCGTCTGAATTTTCAGCTATGGCCCGTTTGAATGGTGTCAAGGCTCTAATAAAAAATGGTTTGCGGATGGAAATCAAAGAGTGTCTGGCAATTGTTAACAGAATAATGAGGAGCAAACAGTCTAACTATAATGCGCTATTTAATGATCTGCTGGCAGAGGCAGGGGAGGATAAATACCCTTTTGCCAATCCGCACGTTTTAATTGCCTCCGCTGTGGCAGCATATCATCAGACAAAAACTACCGCTCTAAAGCCTTATCCTGACGTCGTTGAAGTGTTGAGAATTCTTTCGCAGACCACTCCTTTGAATCTTGGAGTTATCTCTTCCGGCAAATCTATAAAACAGGCAGAGAAACTCTATCGGTGCGGGCTTTCAAAATACTTTCATCCCCGTTCCATCTTTTTTTCTGAATCCTTAGGCCACGATAAACCATCTCGTAATTTCTTCATAAATCCTTGTAAAAGTGTCGGGGTAAAGCCGGAAGAGGCTCTTTATGTTGGCGACAGACCGAATCTGGATGTTGCACCCGTAAGAGCTCTTGGTATGGTAAGTGTACTTAACCGCCGTTCCGGTAAATATATTGATGAACCTATGCCTGTAGCTCCGAACGCCATTGTTCATGATTTTTGGCAGTTGCTCGATTTTGTCACTTCTGAATTTGAGCTGCATTCGCCATCAGATTCCTGACCGGTTAAAGTATTTACTTCTGTCTGCCGATACCTATATATATCATTATGAATAAGTTATTAGAAAAACTTAAAGAAAAAGTTCCAGGAGTTAAGTATATCCTCATTTCTATGGCTGTTTGTACCGCAATTTGGGCCATTATACTAACAAAAACCTATCTGGAAGTAGCAAAGATGCGCAAGCTGGCTATTGCTGAAATGGAGCAGGCTAAGCTTAATGAAGAGGAAAGTCTTAAGGCAGAACGTCTTGCAGCTGCAGATGGTGCAAAATTTGATTTAAAAACACATGAAATGATGGCTATGTACTTTCTGGATAAAAAACAGTATGCTCAGGCCATCCCTCATTTTAAAAGATTTCTGAATATTGAAGATGAACAGTCAGTTTTAGATAATCCGTCAAACTTTATGCTACTTGCAGACGCATATATCAAGTCGAGAAGAGCGAGAGAGGCCCTTTCTCTGTTAGCTCAGATTAAAAAAGTACTAGGCTCCGACCCTGCTATTCTCCTTAAAGAGGGGGAGGCTTATATGATCCTGGGCGAAAACGAAAAAGCCATCGAGTTAATCAGAAGTTCAATTAAGGCTGATTCAACTAACAGTACTGCTTTTTCCCAACTTGCACGAGCTATTTCATATGTCGATCCTCTAAGTACGGAAATCGAAAAATTTTTCGCAAAATCGGTTGAACTGGAACCCAGGAATATTGAAAGCCGTTACCAGTTTGGAGTATATCTTGAAAAGAATGCCAGATATAACGATGCTATTCGCGAGTTTAAAAACATTTTAGAGGTTGAGCCTTTTAATACTTTGGCTTTAGGTCGACTTGGCATGCTCTATTTTTATATTGGAGATAA
>JAEUSG010000671.1 GCA_016788315.1 Fibrobacterota bacterium
TGGATCAGAAATACTCCAGTAGTCCGTAAGGAGAGTCAGGGGAGAATTCTCCTGCATGAAGGCATCATAAACGACATTACCGAGCGTAAAAAGGCGGAACAGGAGTTGATGGAGGCAAATAGACATCTTGAGGAGCTGCAGAAACAGCGAGATGAGTTTCTTGTCATGATTAGTCATGATCTTAGAACGCCACTTGTAACCGGACTTGGTTACATCGACATGCTTATAAATGGCAAGTTCGGTGAAATTCCTGCTGAAGCTAAATCTGGAATGGCTGTGGCGATAAAAAACTTGAGAAGGCTTCAAAAGCTGATCGACGATGTGCTTAATTATCAAAGTCTGACTATTCAGCAGCGGGAGTACAGAATTGCTTTTGCCCCGTTTGCTGTTGGCGATCTCCTTCGTGAATGTGCAACAGAACTGATTGTAAGAACAGGCAGACCGGAAACCTCAGTGCTTGTTGAAGAAGAGGCAAATCTCCCTATTGCGTCCGGAAATCTTGACATGATAAGACGTGCAGTTTCTAATCTGCTTAACAACTCTCACAGACATTCCGGTGACAATACTACAATAACACTTACTGCAAAAAAAGGGGGCTCTGACAGAGTGCTTGTTTCTGTGAAGGATAACGGCAAAGGTATTTCCGACGATATCAAGAGCCATGTCTTCAGCTCCTTCGTGAAATCTGGCAGCAGTCATGAAGGCACCGGCCTAGGCTTAGCCATAGTCAAAACAATTGTTCAGGCTCATGGCGCGTTACCTGAACTTATAACCGCACCTGATAAAGGTACTGAGATTGTTTTTTCATTACCAATTTCTAATGAAAAACCTGTTGCTAAGAGCTCATCCGATAAATGGCTTATGGGCAAGACGGCAAATAGTCATCCAGGGGCAAAAATTCTTGTTGTTGACGATGATCCTGATACTTTGGATCTTGTTCGAATAATGCTTTCTAAGCTCGGCTATGTTGTAGTAACTGCTCTTTCTGGGGAAAATGGTCTTATAGAGCTTTCAAAAGTAAATTTCGATATGGCACTTCTCGATATGAATCTAACCGGCATGGATGGTGTAGAACTATGTCGAAGGATAAAAGCTACGCCAGGTAAAAACACTATGCCAGTATATATGTTCACTGCCAGAGCTGATGAAGCTGCCAAAACAAAGTCGGCCAAATCAGGTTGCGATGGCTACATAACAAAACCGGTTTCCATGAATGAGCTTTTTTCCATAATAGAACGCGCACTCAGCAACAGCCGGTAAAAAATCTGTAACATTTTCGTTACTTCAACCGTTATATAAGTGTAATGAACAAAGAGAAGCACGAACGCGCTCTGGGATTATATCATGTGTACAAAGACAAGTTGTATACAGTAGCCAGACGATATCTGCTGGATGATGACAGTGCAAAAGATGCTGTGCAGGAACTCTTCGTAAAGATTTTTGAAAACCCGAAGAGGATTCCTTTAGAGCCTGAAACTGCGCCGTATTTGTATAAAATGGCAGTAAACATGTGTATTGATCAGCAGCGAAAACGTAAGAGGATAACAACATTAAAGGATCTATTTTTCTCAAAATCCAAAATTGAAGAGCAGATTCAAAATAGGGATGAAGTAGACAATTTAATGAAATTGCTTAACGACGATATGAGATTTGCTGTGATTTTGTCAGATATGTTAGAATTGCCGGTTTCTGAGATCTGTTTTATTACCGGTGAACAGGAAGGTGCTGTCCGTACAAGGCTTTCACGAGCCAGAGCGATAATGCGGGAAAGTGTAAAAAAAGAGGAGGTATGCTATGCAGGGAATTGTTAAAGCTCCGCCTGACTTGCTTGATGGGATAGAAAAGAGGTTGGCGATCAGGGAAAAAAGGCGGTTTGCAGCAAAAATTACCTCTGTATCGCTTTTGCTTATACTTATGGTTTTAGGCAGTATGAATTACAGTAACTATAAGAAATCAGAAGAACTTGTGTTGAGTGAGGAGCTGCTGCTCGATGCACTTATGATCGTTAATAATCCGGAGGATGAACTGATTACTGTCTCATCAACCGATCAAAATTACTATTTTCAAGGGGAATCAAAATGAGAAAGTTTACTTTCATTACGGCAGCATTGCTGCTTTTATCAACTTTTACTTTCAGTATGGGTGGAAATCCTAAAGATTGCCGTCATGAAAAGAAATGCGAACATCAGAAAAATGATAAGCAAAAGCAGGGAAAAGGTTTTCATAAAATTAAGGAGCTCCTGAATTTAACCGATGCCCAGATGGAACAGCTGAAAGCTCTTCGTTTAAGTGCAGATAAGGATCTTGAAGATGAACGTCTTGCCCTTAAAAATGAACGCAAGACGCTTGAAGAATTAAAAGTAAAGGGCCAGCTAACTAAAGAAAAGGTCAAAGAATCTCTTGCAAGAATGGGTGAAATTCAGAATAAAATTCATGCTGCAAGAATGAAAAACGCCTCTGAAGCAATAGATATTCTGACAGAAGAGCAAATTGTCAAGGCTGTAGATAA